>JBEAVK010000160.1:0-16691 GCA_041160955.1 Bacteroidota bacterium | reverse complement strand
TAAGAAGTACAATTCGATCTGTTGGGACACTCAGTGTGATCGAAAAAAATCGGAAAGTTACTACGATGAAATGGAGAAAACTTAACGGACAGCGCATCGAAGCACCCCTACTGGAAGCAGTAGAAGAAACAATCATCAGAGAAACCGAAGCAGGTTTCAAACTCAAAGTTTGTATTGGTACCGATTCACAAGTTATTGGAGAGGACGTACACTTTGCAACCGTCATTGTATTTCTACGCGAAAAACGCGGTGGATTTATGTACATTTCTAACGACCGCGCCAATCGTAAAATGTCGATTCGCGAGCGTATGATCTTGGAAGTAGGTCGCTCAGTAGAAGTGGCTTATGAACTGTGTACGCTACTAGATCTTTATGACGTGGCACTGGAAGTACACGCCGATATCAATACTGACCCTGTATTCGAAAGTAATACTGCCCTGAAAGAAGCCATGGGTTATATCCTAAGCATGGGTTTTGTATTCAAAGCAAAACCAGATGCATTTGCGTCTTCATGCTGCGCGGATAAAGTAATTTAGAGGAGAGGGGACTTGTGCAAATATTCAACTATCTCCAAGTGCTCCTTAAACGGAATCTGACTAATGTCGGGTCGATACCGCCATAGGTTGTAAGTTTAAGGCATTACTGCAAGGTTAGCCGTTTGTAACCGTTAGTTAACCGTTACAAACGGCTAAGTTTTTAAAGCGTTGTTTATCAAGTTTTTACGGTACACCTTTATGCTGTGAAAAAGGGAAAGTATATATATTTGATCCACAGGTTGTGGTGGTGTGCTACGCACTTTTCCTAAAAAGTCAGTGATCTGAGTCGTATTCAAGATCTATCTGCGGCATGTACTAATATATATAGCCTAAACCGCCATAAAATGACATAAAAAAACTAATTTGGTAACACACTTGCATATATGAAACATATCCCTATATATTCGCAGCGTGCTTCAATGGTTTACCCATTATTTCCAGATTACAATGACCACTTTATACGCTTTTCTCACTTAGGTTTCATTATCATTTGTTGCGCGTTTTACATGTTCGAACGGGTTGTTTTGTTGTGTTTGCGACAATGTAAGTTACGGCGACAAAGCGGGTTTTCACGCAATAGAGGGGTATTGGGAGCGTAAAGGGAGTTAAAGGTGTTATTGTTTTCGATAAAGTTTTCACGCAATAGAGGGGTATTGGGAGGGAGTGACGGCAAACCATAGTTCTGCACAAATTAGAGTAAAATAAATATCCAATTCAGGCAAAGTTAGCCGACTTTCGGTAGATACAAAAACGTCTGATACAGCGGATTTAAAGATTCTGATTTGTCAACATAACGGTGGGAAACCTCAGCCACTTGAACTTTGAGGCTTCATTTACAGACCCGAAAGGGTCAAAACTAACTTTGAAATGAAACAGTTTTTTTTGATTTTGCAGATGCTCCTGCTGCTAGCGGTATTCGCATCCGCGCAAAACTCCACCATCACCTTGGTCAACCCGCACACGGGCTTGGATACAGACCAAGGAAAGGTACTCAATTATGTGGACAACATCCCTAAAAACGGCACAGTAAGGCACATCAACTGGGTGTCGCAAGACCAGATCGCAAGCAATGGTAACATTGTCATCTCTTTGCCGAACGAGAATAACGGCAAGCCAATCTCCTTCGAACTGCTGGACGTTGACTTTGCCTCTACTACCGAGTACGCCATTTATGGGAAGGGGGAATTCGGCAACATTTCCCTATATGTCACCCCGCAAGGCATTGGCGGCACGATAGACCTAATAAGCAAGGTGTATGCGGCCTTCCCCCTCGGCGGTACGAAGGGGCTGCTCATCGAACTCGCGCAAACGAGTGGCGAGGCCACGGGCTGCGGCACAGTTGAAGATATGGAAAAAGAGGCTGCTGGTTTCTGCGACACGGACTGCGGCTCGGCAGTCTTGGACGTGCTGGCAATGGTCACCCCTGAAGCTAGGCAATGGGTTACCGACAACTGGGGCTGGCTCGGGCAATGGTTTTTATTCATGGAGACCCACAACATCAACGGCGCGTTCGTGAACAGTTTGGTGCCTGGCAAGCGGGTACGGGTCAGGTTGGTTGATTACACGCCCGATTTTGTGCTAACGTCAAACTTGGGCACAGACATTAATTTGTTTAGGAACAGCGCAAACGCCCAACAACTTGCGTTGCAAAATAACGCGGATATCAGGTTTTTGTTGACCAACGAAGACTACCCCAACACCTCGGGTGCTTTTGGTGCAATACCGATCGACCAATTGAACCCTGCTGCAATGAACAAGATTGGAATTGTAGATGTTCCTTTCATTGGTTCTATCCGCTACACCTTTGCCCATGAGATCGCCCACCATTTTGGGTGCTGGCATAGTACGAACACCATGTCAGGTTGCCGTAATGGTATGCACTTGGACTTTCCTGATCAGCAATTAGATAGAAACACCATCATGGGGACTGGAACGACAGCCTTGCCTTTTGCACCGAACTTCACAAGGATACAACATTTCTCTAACCCAGCCGTGTCGTTTGGCGGGCTTCCGACTGGCGTTGCCGACACCCGCGACAATGCAGCCCAGATACGGGGTGCTTTCTGCGAAGTGGCTAATAAATTTCCAGGCCAATACTCTGCCTCGATTTCAAAAAATACAATTGGCATAATTTGTGAAGGAGATATACTTACATTTGAGGCTAATGTTTTTGCAGGTATTTGTCAGGATCCATTTACCCTTATGTTTAGCGATTGCGCTACTGGCCCTTACCAATATGAATGGAGAGTCAGCAATTTCCCCTCCTTTAATAATAGTCCAGTAATAGGCAATGCCCAAAGTTTCACTTTCACAGTTCAATATTGCCCAATTTACGTTCGGGTGACAGTAGTCAGCGCAAATGGACTGACTACGACTTCAACAAATTTTTACAATTGCGCGTCGGCCATTATTTGCGATGGGCTGGTGCAAGAACCGACAGATAGGAACGGCAAGAACTTACCTACGGCTCGTGGCACCATACGGTGCGTCCCTAACCCCGCCTACGATCAAATAAAGGTTTTGTTCTCTGAGCCGGGGCAGGATGCTATATTGACGGTCACTGACGTTGCGGGCAATGTAAAGTTAGCCCAAAACATTAACACATCTCAAGGTGACATGATGCTGGACATTTCAGATTGGAGCCAAGGAGTGTGGTTCTTGTATGTGCAAGGCCAGCACTTGCGGCAAACTTCCAAATTTACCATAATTCGATAACCCTCAACAGGCCGTCAAACATTCGTACTTGACGGCCTGTATAAATTTTATATCATGAACATCAAGTTGTTTATATTACTCTTTTTTTCGACGCTTTTTTTATACAACTGTAAAAAATCGGAGGAACTGGAGCCGAGTTTTTTCGTGACAGGTGAAGACCTTTTGCCGCTTTACCACTTACAAGACAGCTTTCTTTGTACTGCCACCAAAGAGGTTCCCGGACTGGGGAGCGTCAACTGGACAGCAAACATTTTGGCCGTGCTAAGAAAGGGTAAACTGTCCTTGACTTTCATCACATACCAAGATTCAATTAACATTCATGCCCGTGAGAGGCTGTCTTTTAGAAATATACCGATTTCAACAGGTTTCAATGTGGTGGGGAACAATTTATCCCTCCTATTTGGCACATATGATAGATGGCTCGCCGACGGAGATGTATTGAATGCATCATGGGAGGTCGATACCGCTCTGGACAATACACTTGAGGTGACACAGTTGGATACTGTTTCAAGGCTTGTGTCAGGGAATTTTAATATTCACTTCAAAATGACAACACAGGGCAGTTTTGGATTTGTTCACTCCGAACAGATAAATTTCAGTAGTGGGTACTTTTCCGCTAAGTACTAAAAAATGTGCTAACAATGGTATTGGGAGGGCGTGACGGGGAACCATAGTTCTGCACAAAGAAAAGAAACCATAATATTCACTCATAAATTTTCAATTATGAAAAAAGTAAATCAAATTCTGTTCCTCGGCTGGTTTGTTATCCAGTCATTTTTGGCTTTTGGTCAAGATTTCCCAAGTACAATGCCAGATGATGGATTAGTACTGCATGGTAAAGTATCTACTAAATTTGGTGTAGAATCTACTGACCAAAAAACCATTTACACCATAAATTGGTTTGTTCCAGATGCTATCTATCATGGAAAAGGAAACATACCAGATAGTATCCCAATACTAACCATGGGGGGTATCACTGATGAGGGCTTGCTAGTCGTATCACATACCCCAGAGATTCAAAAAAACTACAATTATATGGTTGCCTTACAACCATGTGAGAATTGCGTTCCTGACTTAAAAACATGGAATATATCTGGTTTAGTCGGGGAATTTGACAAAAAGGGCTATATCCAAAGTCGAAAAAATTGGTCACAAAGGATTCGATTAAGCGAAATGCCAAAAGATGACTGCGTTCAGGATGAATCTACCTTATTCATCAGTTTTGGTAATGTCCACCTAACTGCAACAGCAGACAGCGTTGTTGGGTACTTGGACATAAAATGTCGGACTGATATTCCAAACAAAGCACTTTACAGTATTTCTACGCAATTGAAATATAAGGCAAACGTATTTGGTACATATGCTATAAGTAATCATAATCTTTCTGTCTTGCCTTCGGATGCTGCAATGCAATCTATCTATCCATCGTTGGTTACAGATGTAGCCGCTAATAAGGCAGGATTTAGCATGACCAACAATGGCCTGACAAGTACGGCTATACTGGTTGAGCAGACGAACAAATCTTTTGCGAGAATCAACTTTAAAACGTCCTTACAAGGACTACTGAACATTCCACAACAAGTTAGCGACCTATTTACGCTTGAGAATTTACAGGCCTCCTACATCTGCGACCGGAAAGTATTTTACTTTCGGAACATTAAGGTTGATGATAGTCAAATTGGTGTAGTTTTGGAAGGACTAACGCCGAGTATCACTTACACATTTGATGATATAGAATATAATTCAACAACGAAAAAATATCAGTTTACAATTTTTGCAGCCAGCGAATTTGATACCCGACTTATTCAATCAGATATTTACTTTAGTTATAGCCCGACTGCATTTTTCCCCGATCAAGTTATTACTGGAAATGCCCAAATTGTTAATGCACCTGGGACAATTGTTACGGACTATCCGCAGTATAATCCCATTTTTGGCGACCTTACAAGTAATACCCTCATACTCCTAATTGGCAGTACAAACCCTATAACCGTTGAACCGTTGGCATTTTTAGGCCCTACTCCCAAGCCATTGGTGAGAGTAGAAATGACAGTTGATGATTGCACTAAAAATCCGAATTTATTTTTTAATGAGGCTGATATGCAAGAAGGCAGTTATTATGACGACAATTTAATGCCCTTTTTTCTTGCATACGATCCAGTAATTGCTAACGATCAGGCTCAGGTGTCGCCATGTGGTTGTAATGATGTAAGTATTACTTTATTTTCCCCCGAGGAAATTGTTGCAGGAGACAATCAAGTTTTAACAATTACAGGAACTGGTTTTGGTGTGTTTCAACGAAGTACGAATCCAGGTGAAAGCGGTACAGGAAGCACCGTGCTTTTTTATAATGGA
The DNA here is from genome assembly GCA_041160955.1 of Bacteroidota bacterium. Lineage (GTDB taxonomy): Bacteria > Bacteroidota > Bacteroidia > Chitinophagales > Saprospiraceae > M3007. Next base: position 11,085 of record JBEAVK010000160.1, on the reverse strand, counting down.
GATTTTGTATCGGGAGTAGGGAGTACTCCTGAGTATATAGCCGCATCTAGAGAAGATATTTTAAGTTGGTCAGATACTGAGATCAAAGTTAAAGTACCCTCAACCAATTATCTTCAAGGTTCAAATGGCCCTGCCTCGACAGGAAAGATAATAGTCAGAAACTGGTGTAACAAAGATGATAAGTCAGGGGACCAATTACATATCCCCTATTCTTTACTCAATTATAGATTAAAAACTGATGGGGTTGCTAAGCCTTTGGGGCTAAGAAATAACAACGGCTTAAGTGGTGAACAAGATGGATATGTGTTTTCTTTTAACCCAAATATATCTGCCGCAGTATTCAATGTCAAAGATGCATTTAGGGATGCCCTGAATACTTGGTGTCCAGAAACTTATATCAGGTTTAAAACAACGGATACTCCCGAGCCTTTTATCACGCCTACATTTAATGACGGACGAAACAGTATCGCAATTGGGTCTCTTGGAACACCCGGTGCAGAGGCTGCAGTGCTAACCTCATTAGCCTATTTTTCGATAGATTGTAATGGATCAACAGCAAATGACGAGGACGGAGGATTTATTATGACGGATATTGATGTTATCGTTCATAGTGCTTTTGCCATAGATAATACCATCCCATACAGTCGTAGAAAACGGGTTTTTGAGCATGAACTGGGACATGCACACATGCTTAATCACGCCCACTGCTTTGGGGGAGGAATGTTTGGCTATTCTGGTCCACTAATGCACCCACAAGGCGAAACCGAGATTAAAGATGTGGATATATCTGGTGGGAACAGGGTATTTGCCAATAGCTCAAAAATTATCAACAACAATACTTGTATCGGAACGTCATTAGTACCCATACCTATTCAAATTGGTTATTGTGGGGATCTTGTAGCATCACAAGATATACCAAATAATTTTACTAAAATTAGCCCCAACCCAGTCTCTGATTGGCTTCTAATAAAAAACGCAAACGATTTCGATAATTATAGCATTTATAACTCTACGGGTATCCGTGTAATTAATCAATTTGTCCCAAGCAGCGAATTTCAAGTAGATTTAACCCTGTTAAAACCAGGATGTTACCTATTGATCCTTGAAGGTGACAATAATGTTTCATATTCAAAAATCATAAAAATATGAAACCAATAGAACTGGCTTTAATAATATGCTTTTGTGTTTTAACGGCTTGTAGTAAGAGGAACTGCCCCTTGATAGAAGATCCAGTACAAAAGAAAAAGGAACCTATCACAGAATTGGATTCCAACAGGAATGACGTTCCGCCTCCGCTGATGATTCCATGGCATCCCGTTGACACTTCAATTTTCAGCAATTGCGAAAAGAAAATTTGGAGACATACAAAAAATATGTACCCTGTCACTGACAGTAGTTTTTGGCATTACAACATCTATTCCATTGCTGGGGAACCAGATGAAATACTAGAACGGAGAGAATGGGAAAACCGATATATTGATTTTTTCTTAGACACCATACAAAAACAGATATTTCACGATCAGAGTCAACCATGTCAGGGCATAGATTCTTCGTTTTTTTTGAAAACCATAGGAGAACCAACCTGCGTGGTTCATAATCCTGTCAGAAACGAATTGACCTATTTGTATGCCTTTAAGATGAGATATAGACGAGGTCCCTGTCCTAATATTTTTGAGCCTGGCAGCCCTTATGATTGGAAATGCTATGCCTTACATTTTGACTTTTGTACAACACTCAAAATAATTTTTTCTGAAAAAGGCAAACAAATTTCTACAATTTTGTTTTTCGGTGGTGGGTAAAATGTGCAGAACTCCGCATGGCTGTCAACCGCTCGCTATACGCAGCGGTGTGCAGCCATGCCCCCGTCAACGGCCAATAAAAAAGTTCCTCCTATTTTTGCAGAGTCGAATCACAATAAAAAGGAGGAACAATATAATGCACCCAAAAAACTGGACACTCACAAGCATCCGTACTTATAATACAACATCACTCTTTTTTTAAAAGACTAATATCAATCCAGTCTTGCAATAACTGTTTTATTGCCCTTTACCTGCTGATCCATCACCACTTCTACTTTTGTACCGAGTGGTAAGTAAAGATCGACCCTTGAACCGAACTTGATAAAGCCCATATCGACACCTTGCTCTACTTTGTCGCCTTCTTTGATATACCATTTGATGCGTTTGGCCAGCGCACCTGCAATTTGGCGCATTAAAATTTCTGTTTTTCCTGTGCTGTACACCACTGTAGTACGCTCATTTTCTGTACTGCTTTTAGGATGCCAAGCCACCAAATACTTACCGGGATGGTATTTAAAATACTGAACAATGCCGCTGACGGGATTGCGGTTCACGTGCACATTGAGCGGTGACATAAAAATGGAAACCTGAAGGCGTTTGCCTTTAAAATATTCCGATTCCTCCGTTTCCTCTATCACACATACACGCCCATCGGCGGGTGCATATACAATTTGATTGTCTTTTACCTCCACAGTGCGCACCGGATTGCGGAAAAACTGCACGATTAATGCAAAAAATCCAATAGCCAAAACGGCCCAAAACCAAATAATACCGGGTACAAATTTCAGTACCAAAACGGTTAATCCGACTAATATGGCAGCGACACCCCAAATAAGTGTTGTTCCTTCTTTGTGTAAACGTAGCATTTTTATATAATTCCTGTTGAAAAAAGACCGCAAAGGTAGCGAATATCAGTAATAATAACTTATCGTTTGAAAAAAACTCGTTTCAAAGACTTATGTTCATGTAAAGGCTGCCTACCTTTGCGCCGCAAAATTTAAAAAGTCACAAAGCATGAAAGTAGCAGTTGTAGGTGCCACCGGTTTAGTGGGGACAAAAATGTTGCAGGTTCTTGAAGAGCGCAACTTCCCAGTCACAAAATTAATCCCAGTCGCATCTGAGCGTTCGGTGGGCAAAACCATTAAATACAATGGTAAACGATATAAGATAGTAAGTATGCAAACCGCCGTTGACAAAAAGCCCGATGTGGCTATTTTTTCGGCAGGTGGTTCCGTTTCAAAAGAATGGGCACCTCGTTTTGCAGAGAAAGGTACAGTTGTGATCGATAATTCCTCCGCTTGGCGTATGGATCCCGATAAAAAACTGGTTGTGCCAGAAGTGAATGCATCTGTTTTAACCAAAAAAGATAAAATTATCGCCAACCCTAATTGCTCTACCATTCAAATGGTGGTTGCACTAAAGCCGTTACACGATAAATATAAAATTAAACGCGTGGTGGTAAGTACTTACCAATCCGTTACGGGTACTGGTGTAAAAGCTGTTACCCAGCTACAGAACGAACGCAAAGGCAAAAAAGGCGAAAATGCATACCCATACCAAATTGACCTCAACTTATTGCCCCATATTGATGTATTTACAGAGAATGGCTATACAAAAGAAGAGATTAAGATGATTATGGAAACCAAAAAGATCATGGGCGATGATACCATTCGCGTCACTGCTACTACTGTACGTGTACCTGTTATGGGCGGGCACTCGGAGTCGGTAAACGTAGAGTTTGAGCGCGATTTTGATCTTAATGAAGTGCGGTCTATTTTATCGAATGCACCCGGTGTTATTGTACAAGACGATCCAGCCAACCTACTTTATCCAATGCCTATCGTGGCACACGATAAAGATGAGGTATTTGTAGGCCGATTACGCCGCGACGAAAGCCAAGATAATACCTTAAATATGTGGGTTGTTTCCGACAATTTACGCAAAGGAGCAGCCACAAATGCGGTACAAATCGCAGAATATTTGGTATCACAAGGAATTTTAAAATTAAAAACTAAAAAAATGGCGGAGGCGGTGTAATTTCGCCCCCGTATTTTTATCACCAGACGTATTTTACGAACACATTTCACATGAAGAACAAAGTAGTAATTTGGGGCACCAACGCACAGAAAGAGAAGGTACTGATGGCCTTAGAGTTGAAAGAAGCAGAGAACAAAGTATTGGTTTATGTTATCCCAGAACCTATTGCATCAGATGAGTTTATCACTAAACTCAACGACGAATGGCGCGAAAACAAAGGAACGCTTGAGTTTCCTGAAGGCCATACTGTAATGAGTCGCGAATTGAACGTGACCGATAGTATCCTGCCGGACGAGCTCAAAGCCGACCGCCCAGACATGGTTTCTCGCGCACAAACAGAATGGCACTTTATTGTGCTTTCTGGCAAACTCCACACTGTTTACGAGCAAGAACTCGCCGAACTCCGCGAAAAAGTGAAGGCTTTAACCGAGTTCGATAACGGACTTTGGCAAAACCTCCGCAGTTTTTGGGATAAAGTGCAGGAGCAAAGCCGCGAACGCAACCTTTTCCGTGCACACGCGAATACTTTACGCGATACTGTGAACGAACTTTTTGAAGAAATGAAGGGCGTTCGTAAAAAAGTGGAATCAGAGTTTTCTGGTGTATCCATTAAAATTTACGAAGAAATTACCGAAAAACTAGCCGAAATCGAGTCGCGTATCGAAAAAGGTGGCAATAAAATGCATATCGTTTTTGAAGACCTAAAAGCCATTCAGGCCAAATACCGTACGGCTAAAATGACCAACGAACACCGTGGCAAGGCTTACGACCGTATCGACGCAGCATTTAAAGCCGCAAAAGAAAAGCGTTTCGGAGCAGAAGCCAATGAGGGTTCGGTGATAGAGCGCCACACGCGCCGCCTCCAAGGCTTGGTAGAAGCCATGGATCGTATGAAAGAAAGTGCTCGCCGCGATGAAAGCGAATTGGATTTCCAACGCAAAAAAGTACAAGCCACTGAAGGCCAACTTGAAGCGCAAATTCGTCAAGCCAAAATCAAAATGGTGGAAGAACGCCTCTCGTCTAAACTAGAGCGTATCGCGGATATGGAAAAAACTAAAGCCGATATCGAACGCCAAATTACTTCTGTAAACGACCGCGAAGACAAACGTCAACGCATCGAAAATGCAAAAGCAAGTGCAAAAAGCGAAATCGCTGCTATTACAACTAAAAATACCAACCGCCCACCCGCAGCAGTAGTTACTGAAAATGTACCTGCTACACAAAGCGTGATGGATGCCCTTACAAATGTATTGGGTGAAACATTTGAAGATGTAGTAGATACGGTAAAAGCAGTAGCATCTGTAATGGCCGATAAAGCCGAAGAAGCTATGGGTAAAGCAGCATTTGCAGCCAGTGAAGCGATTGATAAGGCAACCGATGTGGCCAGTGATGTGGCAGAAACAGTAACCAAAGACCGTTCTGAAGCACCAACGGAGGCCGCAGCAGAAGTAGCAGAAGAGGTAGCAGCACCAGTTGAGGCTATCGTAACAGCAACTGAACCGGTGGAAGCCGCTGCCGAAACAGTAGAGGCCGTCGCTGCCGAAACTGCGGAAACAACGGAAGAAGTGGTCGCAGCAGTAACCGATGAGGTAACTGAAGCCGCTAAACCAGCCGCAACAGAAGAAGAAAAAGAGGCTTAATTGCCCCTTTAATATATTATTTTGGGAAGAGCCGCTTGGAGTAATCCTAGCGGCTCTTTTTATTTTAATTCACCACCACCGTTTTCGTTATTGCCGTACGAAAAGCCTTAAATACTTCCTTTAAATCACTTGTTGCATCGGTTCCATAGTTGACAAAATACACCATAGTACGGTCTTTTTCTGGAAACCAATACATATCAGCTGTGTAGCCAAGATCGCGGCCGCGGTGCCCATACGCATATTCATCAGGCCCAAGTTCAAGAAAATCACGAAATATGCCCAGGCCATTCTCCCTGTTACCATCCGTCACCTCTTGGGTAAAGGTAAGCATTTGGGTAAGCATAGGCGTAGAAAGCAGCTTTTTATCCCGGACTAATGCCTCGATAAAAATCTGTAAATCATAGACATTGGAATATAGTCCGCCATAACCGTTGCCACTGCCGGTGTTATAATTGGTCATATTCAAGATGGTTCCGTTATTGTACAAGTCAAAATAACCCTGTGCAGTATTTGGAGGGAGTGCATCGTGCCAATAATAACTGGTACTGCCAAGATTAAGCGGCGCAATTACCTTTTCCCTCAGCAATTTATCGTGCGGTTGCCCAGTCGCTTTTTCGATAATCATGACCAGCAATAGAAAATTGGTATTGGAATATGTCGCATCCGAACCCGCAGGGGAGAACTCGGGCGAGTCACCATAAACGTAAGGTATCAAATCCGCTGGCTTCCACTTTCGGGCAGGGTTATTGAGCACTGCTAAGTAAAAATTGTTGTCATCAATGATATCTGCGATACCTGTAGTATGGTTCATCAACATCCTGACGGTACTTTCCCGTGCATTTTTTACCTTGTCGATTATTTCGGTAGGCAGCCATTTGGAAATTGTATCATCGAGAGAAAACTTTCCTTCTTCTACCAATTGCAGGGTGAGTGCGCCGATGAAAGTCTTGGTTATACTACATGCTTTTGATACCGTACAGGGTTTCATGTCGATATTTTCAGAAATATCGGCTTTGCCAGCTGCACCAGCCCAGGTACCGGAGGCATCGCGCACCAGCGCAGAAATACCCGGAAGTCCCTTGGCCACATATTCGTCCAGTACAGCCTGATAAATAGCCGCTTTGGGGTGATTGGGTGTAGCGGTATAGGTACAATCGCTACTATGACCGACATCCACTTTTTTACAAGAAAAAGGTGCAGAGAGCAATGCGATAACTATGGCAAAAATAATTTTGTTATTCATGGCGATTTTATTTTTTGAATAATGGAAGAGCCATACCAGCATGTACGACGGTATTAGGCACCAATGGAACATACTGATTGATAAATGGCATTTGTAAATAGAATTGGTAATCTAGGAAAAATCGGGGGGGAAACTTGCCGGAATGTAAGGTATAACTGATGCCCGCTGCACTCGTTACCATCAACTGTGGCCGACCTATTCTGTTCTTTTTCTCATAAACACCGTCCTTGAGTTGAAAAAATTCGACACCTGGAAAAGAGTGCAAGTAACCTGCGCCAATCCGCATCTCAGCACCTAAGCCCCGCCAAATATCCCTGCGATAACCAGCCTCGGAAAATAGTTGAACGCTGGTTTGGACATATTGGTGGTATGAAACCGCTAGTTTAGCCGTCTGAAACCATTGGTTTTTACTGCTATGGTTGTAACGGAATTCCGTGCCAGCACTTAGGCCAGGATGAATTGGCGAAAAATTACCACTCGAACCGGGGAGTAAAGTAGCCACGTTAAATACCGAAATGATAAGTGGTCGTCGATACTCAGGTACACCCGTATCTGCATTTTTCTGGGCGGCGAGTGCTGTGCTAGTCAATAATATGATGCACCACAATGCAATCTGTTGTTTTAAACTGTCTGTTTTTTTCATAAGATAAAATTTTTATCAAATTTCAGGCTTTTTTAAAATACACCTAATAATCCTGATCAATCGCTATGATGATTTATGTTAAGGCAAGAGTATTCATGCCGCATGCAAGAGCAGATAAAAACAGAAAATATAAATTGCCCACTTTTTGTATATTTGCCCCTTACAAATATTAAACACACTCATGGCAACACAAACAACAAGAGCAATTATTGAGCAACTCATACTCGAAATCGAAAAACTTATCCCACATTATATGGAAGATCCACTCGACCAACGTATATCCAATGGAAACGTGGCACTGTGTATTATGGAGCAAAATGGCATGGTGCACGGTAAAATATACGGTGATAACCAAATTAGGGGAAGGCAATCTTATCAAGTAGCATGGACTAAAGCAAGCCAAGTTTGGATTACAGGAATTAAGACGATGGAATTTGAGAAATTATTTTTCACCAATGCCATTGATGGTAAAAAATTTGGCATTGAAGCACCCGACTTAATTGGTTGGGAAGGAGGGCAACCACTTACACTTAAAGATGGAACCGTTCTTTCTGTCGGTTTTAGTGGATTTAGAGGTGTTATTGATATTGAAATCGTAGTGAAGGCGTTAGCGGTGGTGGAAGGGATGTAGAAAAACCACGCTTGGAACAAATGCATTCCCTATGGAAATTTGGACAGCAGGTGGACAACTCAATTTACATTATATTTGATAATAATGTCGGGGCGTTTTTCTAGGCCGTCCCGACATTATCAAGTGATCTCCTTTACCTCAATACGGAACCAAGGTTACACCAATTTGTAAAGGTATCAAATCTGGCCCCTCGCCCTCTTTAAACAAGGGTGTCAATGAATGAGACACATAAAAATTAACAGCGCCATAGCCTATACGGCCAATCCAACTCAATCGGAATTTATTGAGGTTGAAATCATCGCGTACTGTATTTCTATCGCCATCGTCTTCATATTTAGTTTTTTGATTAGCACTATATATTAATCCGCCTATTAGCCCCGCGCTAAAATGAAAAGAGCGACTCAAACGCTTAGGATTTGATTCAATATGCAATTCAACAGGCAATGATACCAACCGAGTCAATAACCTGTTTTTACTAAATCTTTTATCCGATAGTACCGGTGTGACCATGGATTGACGGGGTTCAAAGGTATAATCATTGACAAAATTATAATTTTGCCACTCCAAATTTAAACCTTGCGAGATACTGGTATATCCTTTTTTGTCAAAATTGATCCTCTGTTCAAAAACGCGTACATTGAGGTGATACGACCTACTGTAGTTGAGTTCATACACATCCAATGATTGCGGAAGGTTAAAATTTCCATCACTTAAATAAGTACTGATACCAAGATCTACCATTCCCCACCGAATGTCATAACGTTTGGTTTTGTAAACAGACGTCTTAATATTCGCTTGGTTTTTGCAATCTTTACAGGTTGAATCTTTAGGTGCAGTTTTTGACGCTGTATCTTGTCCGATGATAGGAGCCGTGCAAAACAGTAAAATAACGGCAAACAAGCCATAGATTTTCATAATAAAACAATTTAAAAGTGGATAAAGAATGGGCTATTTCAAGGAAAGCCACTTGGCCCTATGAAATAATATAGTTTTGAATAAATTTAATATTTGTGTTGTCCCCTACCCTATTCCCCTGAAAGAAACATACCGGGTAATAACATGGCGATACTGAAGCGCTCATCTGTATTCGCAAACGAATGTGGCGTGAGCGCAAGGCGTAATTTTTGAAATGTAGTGGCTGGCTGGTTTACAAATTGGGAATTGTCTAATAAAACTATGCCGCTGAGGGTATTCATATCCGATATGGGTTGTATTGATATGGGCTGATGAATACTAGTTTGGAGCAAGGGCAAGGCTGGTATATTGGGCTTAGGCGTGGTAATTTTTGTTACTAATTCATCTATATTATTTTGTTCTTTGGGCAATGACATATCAGCCTTTGGCGTAGCAATATTTGATACTAACTCAGATATATCACCTTGTTTTCCAAACATTTGCCCTGATTTATCTAAAACCAAAGGAGCAATATATGGAGCAGGTAGTTTACGAGGATTGGTATTGGGCTTAACAGGTGATTTTATCGTACTTAGCGGTGCGACGAGGATCTCCTGTTGAGCCATATTTTGCTGTAATGTTTCAACTTGAGGAACAATGGCCTTGTCAGTTTTTACAATACTGCCCGTATTATCTACTGTTTTGGTCTGTCCTAAGTACACAAATGTACTACAAACTAAACCGATAAAAATAGCAGCAGCACTCAGCCAGTACCTTTTACGAGCAGGTAGAGATTGTACAGTCATCGGATATAATTTATACCTGACAACGCTCAACATTTGTTTGGTTTCATGCTCCTCCAAACCCGTAATTTCGCTAATTTCTGCTTCAGAAAACCCTTCATTCGAGTACAACATCCAAACAGAGCGCTCCATAAGCGAGAGTTGGGCAAAAAGTTCGGGTTGCACCGCTTGGTTAAAAGAATCATTGACGATTTGTTGCATACTATATCATTTAATTGGCCATAGCCACTATTTTTTTACGGGCGCGGTGTACTACCACAGCCACATTATCTTCTGTCATGGATAAATATTCGCCTACTTCTTTGTAGGAGAATCCTTGATGAATCATATCAAAACAGGCCTTTTCAACAGGTGCCAATTGTGATAATATACTATCAATGCGTTGGCGTGCTTCCCACCGATATGCATCTGGTGCAATGGGTGTTTCAGGCATCTGCTCGGGCATTTTTATGCGCTCTTGTTTGCGCACCAGATCAAAAGATTCATTGTGCGCAACCTTAAACATCCAAACCATAACAACCCCAGCCGAAGCATCCCTAAATCGCTGACTCAACAACTTAATCAATACATTTTGTACAATATCATCAGCCCAATGGTTGCCTACCATGCCTTGGGCATAGCGCTTCAAAGCGGCTCTTTTTTGTTGAGCCACTTTTCCCAAACCTATTTCAGTGAGCCGATATCCGGTCTCTTCTTGAGCAAAGTCGCTGGGTGATAATATAAGTTGATTCGCTTTATCCATGCCTTTTAGGCTTCAAAAAATGTTTTTTGTGGGTTGTCTAAGTAAGGACGTACGCATTAGCGCAAACCTTACAAGAAAGAGAATATTTTTTTAAGCAAATCTTGTTCTAAGGAATGAAATACAGTGTAAAATAAGTTTTTTTGTATTTTGAGGGTGTAACCGACCCAGAATGGGTCAAATGTTTATAGAGCAATGTGGCCGTATGATATTCGACCCCGACAGGGTCGCACGCGTATTGAAACCACGCCTTTGCTATAAACATTTGACCCATTCTGGGTCGATCAACCACTACAAATATGCTGAAAACAAAGACATCAAAATTTAAAAAACTTTTTTAAAATTTAATAAAGGACAAAAACACGCACAATAAATGCCAAATGCGCTTCTTTTTTTAAGACATGACTGATGCTGTCACTAAAAAAGAGGCGCATTTGACAAAAAAGGAGCTATTTGAAGCCATAACTTACGAAAACACCAATGCTACTTTACGACTGTCACATCCCCACTTAAAACCCGCGTGCTACCATCGGCAAGTTCTACCTCCGCCCAAAATACATATACGCCTGGCTCAACAAACTTATTGCGGTATCTGCCATCCCAGCCAGATGATGGATCATTGGGAAGTATATTGGCGTAAACGGCCATTTGACCAC
>JBEAVK010000449.1:0-9446 GCA_041160955.1 Bacteroidota bacterium | reverse complement strand
ATGTTATCCGTTGGTCCTGGATCGTAACCTGCTTTCAATAAAGCGGCTTGGATTTGGCGAACAGTATAACCATCTACTTTATCACCGCACAATACTTCGCGCCATGCAGTGAAACCACCTGGCTTCACCAATGTACGCTTAGTAACTGTAGCATACTCCGCAGGAATAGTTTCCGTTGTAGTTGCAGCAGCAGCAGAAATAGAACGCTTTGTTGAGTTAGCATATTCCGCAGGAATCACTTCTTCACGTACCGTTGCTGGGCTTACCAATACTTGCTTTGTTACAGTAGTATATTCAGGTGCAACTTCTGCCTCTGTGAAAGACGCAGGTGATTTGATGACCTGTGTAGTTACCGTTTTGTACTCCGCAGGAATCACTTCTTCGCGCACAGTAGCAGGTGTTTTGATTACTTGCTTTGTGATTGTCTTGTATTCTGCTGGAATTACTTCTTCGCGTACGGTTGCTGGTGTTTTGATTACTTGAGTAGATACCGTAGTGTATTCAGCAGGAATCACCTCTTCGCGTGTAGTAGCAGGCGTTTTGATCACTTGCGTAGTTACCGTTTTGTATTCCGCTGGAATCACCTCTTCGCGTGTGCTAGCAGGTGTTTTGATCACTTGAGACGTGATATTAGTATATTCAGCAGGAATCACTTCTTCACGAACTGATGCAGGTGTTTTTACTACTTGAGAAGTAACCGTTTGGTATTCCGCAGGAATTACTTCTTCGCGTGTAGTCGCTGGTGTCTTGATAACACGGCTTGTTACGCTTTTGTATTCCGCTGGAATAGCCTCTTCACGTGTAGTAGCAGGAGTTTTCACCACGCGTACTGTGCGAGTACCCATTTTAGCAGGAACTGGGATTGTTACTGTGCAACCTGCATCAGCAACTCCTGTACCGTTACAACCTTTGTTGACACGCTTAGTAACCGTTTGGTACTCTGCAGCAACATCCACCAAACACCATACCAAGCAATCATCTGGGTTAGCGCTCAAGCAATTTGCGTCTGCTTTCTTCTTTACCCATTTTGTGCTGGCTGGCTTTACTTCAATACGCTCTGTAACAGTTTCGTAAGTTGGTTGCTTTACTTCAACGCGTGAAGTAGCTGGCTCCATTTCATATTGCTCTGTTTTAGTTTCATACACTGCTGGTACTTCTACCAAACGAGTCCCAGCTGGCTTTACCATTACTTGCTCAGTTTTAGTTTCATACACTGCTGGTACTTCTACCAAACGCTTTGATTCTGCTTTTGCAATAACACGCTCAGTTTTAGTTTCATACACCGCTGGCACTGCGATCATACGCTTGCTTTCGGCTTTCACCATTACGCGCTCTGTCTTAGTTTCATAAGTAGCAGGAACAGAAATCGAACGACGAGATTCTGGCTTTACCATTACGCGCTCTGTCTTCGTTTCGTAAGTAGCAGGAACGCTAATTACACGCTTAGACTCAGGCTTAATCATAATACGCTCTGATTTCGTTTCATAAACCGCTGGTACTTCGATCATACGCTTTGATTCTGCTTTAGCCAAAACTTGCTCAGTTTTAGTTTCATAAACAGCAGGCACAGAGATCGAACGACGAGATTCAGGCTTTACCATGACGCGTTCCGTCTTAGTTTCGTAAGTTGCTGGCACTGTAGTAATACGCTTGCTACCCGCTTTTACCAAAACTTGTTCTGTTTTAGTTTCGTACTTTGCAGGTACTGGAATAAGGCGCTTGCTTTCTGCTTTTACCAATACTTTTTCAGAAGCACTGGAATAAGTAGCAGGTTTAACAATAGTCTTAGTACTGGCTGGTTTTACAACTACTTGTTCAGTAGTTTCTTTGTATTCATCAGGTATAAGACATTTGGCATAACATTTGCCGGGTTGAGCGTTTGGTATTTGTTCGCTTGGTTGTGCAAATGCGGCAAACGATACGCTCAAGAAAAGGGGAAGTAAAAACTTGGATTTTCCCATAAGAACTAAATTTCGGTTTAGTAAAATAATGATGTTTTGTTAGATATTAACCTGTAAAGGACGCGCAAAAGTAACGCAAGTAACCATTACAAAAGATAAAAAATAGAGTTTTTTTTGTAAATTTTTAAGGTTTTATTTTGGATAAGCCAAATAATACTTGGTTACCTCCTGTGTATAGAGCGGTACATCGGAGCATTCGCTGACGGGTTTTACCATACCGGCATTGAACAATATTTTAATGGGCTCTTTGGCCTCGCTGTAGGCTTGGTTGCTTTCTTTGCCCTCCAATAATAAGTAACTATCAGGAAATGCTGCATCAAATTTTGCCCTTAATCGTGTGCGGGTAGCCGCTACATATTCAGGTGTAAAAGGATGTTGACTCCATTCCAATCGGTACAACCGCCTGTTCAATAGTCCTGTTGCTAGAAAGTTTAGTACCGGGTCTTTTTCTTCCGACCATTCTTTAAGTGCCATTGCAATATCCGTATCATCCAAGTGCGCAAACCGTTGGAGCACTTCTTCTTGGTTGTGCTGCATACCCGGTTTTTGTTGCAAAAACCACGTTAAATTGCGTGAAGCAGGCACTTTTTCGCCTTTTAACGTCAATTCCTTCGCTCGCCTAAGCGCACTGGTCAGCATCTGTTCGGCAGCAACATTGGTTTTGTGGAGATACACTTGCCAGTACATAAGTCGGCGCGCTATCAAAAATTTTTCTACACTATAAATCCCTTTTTCTTCCACCACCAACTCGCCCTCATGCACGGCCAGCATTTTAATAATACGATCGTATCCAATTACACCCTCGCTCACGCCCGTAAAAAAACTGTCGCGATTCAGGTAGTCCATCCTGTCCATATCCAATTGGCCAGAGACCAATTGGTGCAAAAAACGTTTGGGGTATTGATCGGAAAAAATAGCAATCGCCAATGTTAGTTTACCTGTAAATTCCTTGTTAAGGGCTTCCATAAACAGCACCGATAAATTTTCGTGGTGCAGGTCAATAATGGTGTGTTCTAAGGCGTGCGAGTATGGGCCATGGCCAATATCGTGCAATAAAATAGCGATGCAAACGGCTTCTGCTTCTTCGTCCGTGATGATAACGTCCTTGGAACGAAGCACTAAAATGGTCTCTTGCATCAGGTGAAGCGCGCCTAAAGCATGGTGAAATCGAGTATGCAATGCACCTGGATATACATAGTTTGCTAAGCCCGTTTGGCGAATCCGTCGCAAACGCTGAAAAAAAGGATGGTCGATCAGATCCAGCAATATGCCCTTGGGCACTGCCGTGAAACCATAGACCGGGTCATTGAATATTTTTTGCTTTACCATTACTCGCAAAGATAAGGCGATTGATGCTATTATTTCAATTTGTTAAAAAGCGAAAAAAATTGCAAACAAATAGATGGACTTTGCACCGTATTTACTTTTACTAAATCGCATCGTTTATTGGCAATTAGGGAATTTTAGGGAATTTTCATCATCTTAATATCATTCTAAACAAACTTTCTATACATTTGCTCCACGATAATTTCATAATTAATTCATCTGCAAAACACCAATTTTATCGCAAACAACACTAACTCTTTACATGCGCAACCTATTTCTTTTACTCCTTGCCCTTCTTGGCTTACTTTGGTATTTTGCAGGCCGTAATTCCGCTGCACCCCCTAATGACAATGCTGGCCGCCCAAACGATCCTTGGGTATTCCGGTCTGTAATGGACAAACAACCCCGAATGATTACGTTTGCCCTCGACGACCGTATGTGGGTTTCCTATTCCACCGACTCTTGCGCTTTGTATAAAGTATGGTCGGGTGGTGTGGATTTTTCTGGTGCGGTATATAATATGCGACACGGGCCTCAACCGATGTCTGTCGGTAATGCTTGGATCGAAAATAAATACCACCAACCTTGGCGCGTTGCGGTGGGCGGTGCTGTACAAAATCCACGTACCGATTACAAAGGACACCGATATACAAAGGACGGACACGCCGAAATCATGTACGATCTTGTGCTGACCGATGGCCGCCGCATTCGGATTAATGAACGCCCGGAGTACGTGGAACAAGACCGTCAGGCGGGATTTGAGCGTACTTATACCGTAGAGGATTGCCCCGCTGATGTGGAAATTAAACTACAAACCAACGTCTCATCCGTAGCGCATCCTACCAATATCAAAACAGTAGGCGGCGCAATTACTGCCACCCATTCAAAAACCAATATGGTAGGTAATACAGAGGTGTTAGAAATGGAGGGCGATTTGGTATTTCAAGATAAAAAACACGTCACGCTGACCACTATGTTTGTCAGTACACCGCAAATTGAAAATAAAAACAAACCCGAATCCAGCGAAGAAAGCCCAACGGGCGAAAACATCGCTGTACACCCTGGCGTGAAACTAATGGCGAAAAGCGATTGTAGCACTTGTCACAATGAGGCCGTAAAAACCGTTGGTCCTGCTTATGTTGACATTGCCAATAAATACAAAAACACACCTGATAATATAGAAAAATTGGCCAAAAAAATAATTAACGGTGGTGCGGGCGTTTGGGGTGTTGCGGCAATGAGTGCGCATCCAACGCTTTCTATCGAAGCCGCAAAAGGGATGGTCAGTTACGTCCTTAGCCTCGATGAAGGCAAAGACGATGGCGAAGGCGGTGAGAAAAAAATGGCCACTGCTGTAAATGCTATTCCTGATAGCAAATGGTTAAAGCCCGATATATCAGTGGTAGAAAAAGACATGGTGCAGGGATTGAAAGTAAATGTCACGCAGTTGACCTTTTCGCCTCAAAAATTGGCAGATATTAATTTTGGTGCCAAGCCTACACTCAATGCTGTGATCAATGAAGTGGATGCCAATGGCGCAGATTTTGGCCAATTTACCGATAATTTTGCTGTACTTATTACAGGTTTTTTATTTTTGGAAAAAGATGAAAATATGGTACTCCAATTGGGCTCTGATGATGGTTCCAAATTGTACATTGATGGCACCTTGCTCGTGGACCACGATGGTTCGCACGGTATGGAACCCAAAGAAGTCGAAATTGCATTGCGCAAAGGCTTCCATCCAATCCGTATCGAATATTTTCAAGGAGGCGGCGGCAGAGGCATTGCACTCAAATGGATGCGTGCTGGCGACCCCGAACTGCAGTTAATTGGCGCCACCAATTTCTACCACCAACGAGTAGAAGGCGAAGATCTACCTGTTTTGGGCGGTGCGCAGCGGTTTATTCCCGGCGATGGCGCACCTTTACAAGACGTACATCCTTCTTACACGCTCTCGCAGGCGCGCCCCGAAACATTCTTGCCCAAAGTGGCCGGTATGGACTTTTTACCCGATGGCCGTCTTGTTGTATCTACTTGGGATGCCATGGGCGGGGTGTATATCCTCGATAATGTACAATCGGGCGATCCTAAAAAAATTACGGTAAAGCAATTTGCACGTGGATTGGCCGAGCCATTGGGCTTGAAAGTAGTAGATGGTGAGATTTATGTCCTTCAAAAACAAGAATTGACCAAACTCGTGGACAACAACAACGATGGTGTGGCCGATGAATACCTTTGTTTTGCCAAAGGCTGGCGTGCATCTTCCAATTTCCACGAATTTGCATTTGGACTAGCGTACAAACCCGAAGAAGATGCTTTTTATGCGGCATTGGCTACCGCTATTCTGCCCGGCGGCGCGAGCGGAAGACCACAGATCCCCGACCGCGGTAAAGTGGTCAAAATCAATAGAAAAGATGGCAGTATTGAGTTTGTGGCTCGTGGTTTACGCACCCCCGATGGCGTAGGTATTGGCCCTGATAATCAAGTATTTATAGCGGATAACCAAGGCGATTGGTTGCCTGCTTCCAAAATATTGCATGTAAAACCAGGCGCGTTTTATAATTCCTATACCGTGGATTCGCTGGGTGTGGCAGGTTTGCCCGTACAGCCTCCAGTGGTATGGTTGCCGCAGGATGAAATTGGTAATTCGCCCACTCAACCTATTTTGTTGGACGAAGGCCCTTACCGCAATCAACTCCTGCATGGTGATGTTTGCTATGGAGGTTTGCAACGCGTATTTATGGAACAAGTGGATGGGAATTACCAAGGTACTGTATTTCCATTTACGCAAGGTTTGGAAGGTGCTACCCACCGTATTGTGCGCGGCCCCGATGATGCGTTTTATATTGGTATGATTGGTGCGCCGGGCAACTGGGGACAAGAAGGCAAACTTTGGTATGGCTTGCAACGCATGAAATACAATGGCAATTCGGCCTTTGAAATGCTGGCCGTTCGTGCAAAAACGAATGGGATGGAAATCGAATTTACAGAACCCTTGCGCGAAGGCGATGGCTGGAATCCGGCTCAATTTGCGGTGGATCAATGGTATTACAAACCCACCATCAATTACGGCGGACCTAAATTGGACCTCACTACCCTGCCTGTCAAATCCGCTTCAGTTTCGCAAGACCGCAAAAAGGTGTTTTTGGAAATACCGGGTATCAAAGCGGGACACGTGGTACATATTCGCTTGAAAAACATACCGCTGAGCGATCTTGGGCATGAAATATGGACTACCGAAACGTGGTACACCATGAATGCTATTCCACAGAATAACGCTGGAACAGTAACGCAAGCCCCTGCATTTACCGCAACTGCCGATAATACATTGACACCGCAAGAAAAAGCAGCCGGTTGGCAATTGCTTTTTGATGGCGCATCTATAACGCAGTTCCATAATTGGGGCAAAACCTCCCTTGGAAAATCGTGGGTGATTGACCAAAATGCCATTCACCTCGAAGCCAAACCTAATCCAAACGGCCACTGGCAAGCAGCAGATGGCGGCGATATTATCACAGGCGAGGAATACCAGGATTTTGAATTGGAACTGGACTGGAAAATTGGTAATTGCGGCAATTCCGGTATCATTTATTATATTGTAGAAGACACGGCCAAATACGATTATGTATGGCAAACGGGCCCAGAAATGCAGGTTTTGGACAATAAATGCCACCCCGATAGTAAGTATCCTAAGCACCGCGCTGGCGATTTATATGATTTGATTGCCTGTAAATACGAAACGGTTAAAGCGGCAGGGGAGTGGAACCACGCGCGTATCATCAGTAAAGGGGGCAAAGTGGAGCATTGGTTGAACAACCGTAAACTCGTATCCTTCCAAATGCACAACAGCGATTGGGATAAATTGGTATCGGGCAGTAAATTCAAGGATATGCCCGATTTTGGCAAAGCGAAAAAAGGAAAAATCGCGCTACAAGATCATGGCGATCCTGTTTGGTATAAGAATTTGAAGATTCGGAGGTTGTAGGGGTTTGGGGTTGAATGTTAGTTTGTTTTAATTTGGCGGTATCTATGTTTAAAGGTGTAGATACCGCCAGATTGAGACACCTTCCTTAATCAGGCTGCGCCTGCATAAAATCGTTATATTCCTTTATTTCACGCCTTATGTATTCCGATTTGGAATTCGATAAACTATCATATACCGATTGTATCATTGCTTTGACGGATGGGGGGACTTTATAGCCCTCGTCAATCGATTCCATGAGAAATGAAGCATCGTATCCTATGATCAATAATCTCGCTAACTCAGATAACAATGAATTAGAGAAATTATCTCTAATATACCGTAATTGGCTAATATTATTGATGGAACTTTGTCCATGAGTAAAGGAAAACAAGTCAAGTTCTGAATTTTTAAGATAAATACCACCCTCAATATCTTGGTCATTTGCACGTGGTACAAAAATTGAATCAATATTCGAATACTTTGTTTCATAAACACCTTTGGTTATTGTAACAAATTTATATCTTACCAATATCATGAGACCATTTTGGGCTAATAATGTTTGAAGCGTATCATTGTTGAGTATTAAATATGATAAGTTGAGGTATCTGTTATATGATGACGCCATGATATACGAGTGGTCAATTGATGATGTATAATCAGGGTATTTTATCCAGTCAGTATTGGAATATTTAATTTGGAAAAAATTACTACTTTCTGGGGTTTTTGCTGCTCTGTTAGGGTCATTATTGGTAAACCTAAAAGAGACGGAACACTTGTTATAATCGTATAGCGAAACAGCGGTATCGTTTGCAAAGTTAATATTGCAATTAATACTGACCTGCGCGGATATTGACTTGACGTTCAATACCGATAATACCATAAAAATTAGGTATAAATGTACTTTTTTCATTTCTTAGGAGATTTAATGCTGTTTTTGAGTATTTTTGAGGGTTTAGGTTTTGATTATTTTGAATCAATTATCTTCTTTGTAAACTAAATTTAATCTGTATTTTTAGACAATACTTCATCAGATTATCATCCGTAGCACTGCTAAAAACTCAAAAACTGATTTGTTTGACAATTACCCAGATATAATATCGGGTTCATTTATACAGGTCAATAATTTTCACTATATAGTCTTTAAGCATTTCAGATTTAGAATTAACGAGAATATCTCCATACTTTAAATCCAAATATTCCCTAATTTCGACACTAGTAGAGGTATTCGATAGAGTGTTATCGGTTGTTTCGATCTGTTCTAACTGATAATTAGCCAAATCGCCAATTATGGAATCCCCAAATAGGTCCGCAATATTTGCTAAAAAACCATTTGTGTAATCACGCCAACTTGAGCCTTCTATATAAGAAAATTTTCTCCAATTTTCAATATTATTTGTTATATAAACTAATCCATCCAGATCGGCTTTATTTGCTGGGGGCAAATACAAAGTATCTATATTCGAGTATATGTAATCGTATGGCCCTCCATCAACACTAGCATACATTTTAAACCTAGCCTCTAATATTCCACCATCTTTCATAGCATTGAGGAACTCGGGCTTTTGGTTATAAAGTGGCAATAGGTTGATATAGCAATCAAATCGAATAGGATCGACACGTAGTTGGCAAGGATTCTCCGTCCATACATATCGTGTGCCAGATGAATCCCAAAACATCCAGTCTGTGAACGGAAATTTTACTTGAATCACCGATAAATTATAACACGCATTTATGGACGGCTGCTCATTCTCCTCAGCATCAATGGTTCGCAAGGGTACTGAAATATCGACTTTGTCGTGCGAAAAAAAACTTTTCGAACTATCCTTTACAGAGAGAATAATTTGGAAACTTGGCTGCGATATTCCATTTTGGAATAGTTGGACTAATAGCAATACTGAAAGGATCGTTTTTTTCATGCGTTTTTCTTGTGCGTTAAATTTTATTTCAATTTGGCGGTAAATGTACTAAAAAGCATAGATACCGCCAAATTGAAATAAGATTTGATTTGAATGTGTAACAAAATAGGGGCTTGATGTCTTATTTACGCAAGAAATGGATTGGTGCATAATTGTCGGGGTGACAAAAAAAGTCGCCCCGACAATAGTCAAAATACAGTGCTCACACGCACTTGAATCTCTCAATAATACCACTACTTAGGTGCAATATTCAACGATCTCCAAGTGGGTACTTATCGA
>JBEAVK010000444.1:0-18043 GCA_041160955.1 Bacteroidota bacterium | reverse complement strand
AATAGCAGCGGTTACACGGTATTTAAAGCAGTAGCAACCCATAATGATAGGGGAGTGGATATGTATTTTACTTTGCGGGGGCGTTATCGCGATGGAGTAGCATATTGTTTGAATGGCCCCGTGGCTCAAAGTGAAATTTACAGGCAAAGTCCGCACGATGTGGATGCTCGGGTGGTGACTACCATTGCCCAACAAGCCATACCGATGGTTGCGGTGCAAACAGCTGGTGGATTCTGGGCTGCATTGAGCGATACGCCCGCTGCGTTTAATAATTTTACTTCGCAGGCGTTTGATCCTAAGGAGCGTTTGATCCAGTTGTGTTCAGGTGATAATGGAAAAACACCCGGTATTCAACCCGATACCACTACCGTGCTTCCATTAGATACGAATGCGCTTGCAGAGCGGAAGTCTGCGCCGGGCAAGGTGCTCCCTTATTACCATACCGTCGATCGTAACCATCCGCATACGTTTGAGGGCATTATTTTTAGTAGCAATGCCAAACAACTGGAGGGATTGCGCCGCGATGTAAACAAATATGCTGCGTTACATTTTTCCAAAGGCGAATACAATGATTATTTCGGAGGATTGGCCTTTACAATGGCTTATATGAACTTGCGCGCCAACGAAACGGGTAAAAGCAAATATTGGGTGGTGCCTTCTATCGAAAAGTCAAATGCCCAAAATAGCCGCGACGCATTTTGGATGGCCACCATGTTACCTGCTCCCTACGATGCGGCCTGTATGGCGCATGAATTGGATACAGTGCATCCATTTGGTGAAAACCCGCTACTGGCCATTATTTGGGCTTACCGTGTTTTTAAACAGCAAAAAACCATTGATACTGCTAAAGTGCAGGCTTATGTGGATGAAATAGAACGCCACAGCCGAAATAATCAATATTATGCTTATGATGAACGGGCAGATTGTCAGGATTTTCAGTATTGGGGCGATGTAGTGGCTTTTGAAATAGATGATGTGATTACGTTCAATCAGGGGCTTTTCGCGTTGGCACTTTATGCCGCTAAAGCAATGGGGCTTCGCTTTACGACTGACCCCGATGAGGCGGTGCTGAACTATCGCAGCCTATACAACCCCGAATTGGATTTTTATCCGTTGAGTCGTCAAAAGAGTACGATACTTGGCCCCGATCCTTTAGTGCCTGATCTTTTGGGGCAAATGTATTTTGATATTGTCATGCTGGATACGGTTACTGTTCAGCGTCATTTTGATAGAATGGTACGATACGCAAAAACGCCATTCGGATTCAAGGTGTTGGCTGATGCAGATGGTAGTTACGCTGCTACTAATGATTTTGATGCAAGGGATTTTATTTCCAAAGCCAATGTTGAAAAAATGCCCAATGGACAATTCCTCAAGGGCGGTTCTTATTTTTTGTTCGATAATCTATTCCTGATAGATGCGTATTTGCACGGCGTAGAAAATGCTGAAAAAGAACTTATTGAGCGGGTTTGCCTCGAATTTAAGCGGGGAAAAACGACTTACGAAACAGTGAATACGAAAACAGGTGAGGTCACTAATCCTAATATGGGCTGGAATGTGGCTGTTTATGCTTTTTGGAAACAATTGATGCTGGAAGGTAAGGCTGATGGTAAGTTATTTGATGCGGTGAATAAGGTAGTACGGGATTGAGTATAATTAGACCTTATGTCACTTTATTTTTGTAAAATGACATAAGGTCTATTATAATTAAACGTAACTGTCCAGTCGTCTTAAAATTCCTATAGGAAATACATGTTTTTAGTCAGAGAATATGGTTTTATCCGTAGGGATTATATGTAACTTGTGTATTTTTTTTACATATAATCCCTACGGGATTCGTGTGATTTCATATTACAATAGCCTATAAACATATATTCCCTAACGGGAATTTGGAAGCGTATGGAAAGTTACAATTGAACCACATTTACAAGCGTATTTCCTTTTTCAAATGCATCGATATTCTCTAAGGTGATTCGCGCTATTTCACCCAATGCTTCTTCAGTGAGGAAGGCTTGGTGTGCGGTAATCAATACATTTGGGAAGGTCATCAGGCGGGCAATAACATCATCTTGGATAATGGTTTCTGATAGATCATTGAAGAATAGGTTTTCTTCTTGTTCATATACATCTATGCCTAAATAACCCAAATGCCCAGTTTTAAGTGATTTTATGACCGCTTTTGTGTCGATGAGCGCACCGCGGCCAGTGTTAATCAACATGAAACCTGGTTTGGTCTGCTCGAGTGTTTGTTCGTTGATGAGGTGGCGCGTTTGTTCTGTCAGTGGGCAGTGCAGGGAAACAATATCCGATTTTGCCAATAATTCTTGTATGGGTACATATTGTACGCCTTGGCTTAGTAGTGCTTTGTTTTCCAGAATATCTGTGGCTAATATGGTACAACCAAATCCGCGCATGATACCTGCAAAAGTACTGCCGATTTTGCCTGTGCCTACGACACCAACTGTTTTGCCATAAAGGTCGAATCCTGTCAGTCTGTCTAAGGAGAAATTGCTTTCTCGTACCCTGTTGTAGGCTTTATGCGTTTTTCTATTTAGTGTCAAAATGAGTGCCACGGCGTGTTCCGCAATAGCATGTGGCGAGTATGCAGGTACGCGCACCACTGGAATATTATGCTCTTTTGCTGCTTTCAGGTCAACATTATTAAAACCCGCGCATCGTAGGGCGATCAATTCGACCTTTTGTTGGGCAAGGGATTGAATGACGGGGGCGGTGAGTTTATCGTTCACAAAAACGCAAACTGCTTTGCTGCCAACGGCAAGTCCTACGGTTTTTTCGGTTAACGCAGGCTCGAGAAAAATAAACTCGTACTCCTGTTTGTCGTTACCCTGTTCAAAGTAAAGTTGATCGTACGGTTTTGTGGAGAAAAAGGTAATTTTCATAAATTTGTGTGTTTGTTTTTATAAAATTGAAGAATGCTGAGGCGTATTTAAATCTCATTCCTAATTATTTCAAGAACAAATTTTCTTGGTACTTATTCTACAAGAACAGTAGGTTCAAGTATTATTTTAGAAGTGACAGAATTGGAAATCATACATGCTTTTTCGCTCATTTCTAAGATTCGTTTGGCTTTGTCTTGGTGTTCGGTATTGTGTATGACCAAAACAGGGCGGAGTATTACTTCTGTTACCATGTATTTGCCCTCTACTTTATCTACTGTGCCAATGGCCTTGCAATCGAATTTTAAAAATTCTAACTTAGAATTTTCTGCAACGGCCAAAAAAGTGGTCATCAGGCAGCTATTGATTGCTGCTACAAAAAAATGCTCTGGTGACCATATTCCGGGTATGCCTTTGGGGAATTCGGGGGGTGTTGCTACTTCTATTGATAGTGGTAATTCCGGCGAACTGACAATTCCTTTTCGGTCTTCTTGCCATGTTAAGTCTATTTCGTATTTAAACATTATATTAGTTATTTTAAATTTTTTTGTGTGTTTATATGCTATTTACCAAGATTTCAGTGGTGCTGACGACATTTTTGGTGGTACGCAGTGGTAAAAAATATCAGCAGTGGTACAGATTCGGATATTATATACTTTTCGGTAAACGGGGCTATTGATTAAGGTAAAAGTGCGTAATTGACCTTGGTAATTGGATTTTTGACGGAATAGTTCGTCGGTAAATTCGTCTCTCCATGTTTTGGTTTGTTGACCATTATAGACCCAAAAGTAATTCACAATACGTACCATTGAACCTTTAGTGATGGCAAAATTGGGATCGTAGAGGACTTCAAATAATTCTTGAAAGGGTTTGTGTTGTACGATACTGTCGATAAGTCCTTGCATTGGGAAAATAGTCATAATTGGAAAAGTAGTTTCAAATCCCGATGACAAATCATAGCCATATCCGCCCATAATATATGCGGTATCATTGTCGATCGTATAGCAGTAATGAGTGCCTGAAAATTGGTCAATGGTACCTGGTGGGAAATCACCAATAGGTAATGTGTATTTGATTTTGTTTTTATAATCCACGACATACATATCGCAATTATACACCCCCATACTATCAGGTGCTGTGGTGTCCAAATATTTTCCACCAATTACAATTTTGTAATCTTTCCATTCAATTGTTGCTTCGCCTCTGAGCAGAGGGAGGTTTATTGACTTATTTTCGTACCCGCTGGTGGTATCAGAGTAGCAGATAATTTGGCCGTTAGTAGCCGTAATTGTTGTAATAAATATTAAAAATAGGAGTAAGTAGCGCATTTTATTAAATTTTATTTATTCCCTAATGCTGCAAAGATGAGGTTGGTTTGAGGCACTGGGAATGATAAAGATCAATGATGGCGATGCGTTGAGTCAACGGTGATTAAGTATTTTGGACACAATTAGTTATCATTTTGATCTTGGTCTTTTCCGCAGATGCTGAGCGTGCCGAAGCATAGCCGCAAAATACCTGCGTTCAATTCTACAATTAATTATGTCCAACTACTAAAGATCATGTGAATCATTGAGCCAAGTCATTCTCCCGCTCCTCATTTTACCCCTAGTTTTGTGTATTCGTAGGTTTTACCACAAGTCTAGTTTATTCAATTATTTATTAAATTTTTACAGTATGTTGCATTTCAATCAGTACGTCCACGAGGGCGAACAATTTTTTCGAGAGGTGGCACGGGAAACCAATACGCCATGGGATTCTATTCGTGCATTCCGGCTAACCAGAGCAGTGTTGCATACTTTACGCAATCGGTTGCCAACGGCTACTTCGTTACATCTGATTTCACAGTTGCCGATGTTGATAAAAGCGGTGTACGTGGATGGCTGGAAAATTACTGATGACTATAAATTCATTAGGAATGTAGGTGATTTTATTGAGGCTATTCGGGAAGAGGGTGGTGTAAGCCTTATGTCCGACTTTGTGAGCGACACAGAGGTGATACAAGCTGTGCAAGCGGTATTTATCGTCTTGAAAAAACATGTATCGGAGGGTGAAATTGAGGATGTGCTGGCTACTTTGCCCAAGGTACTGCGGTCGGTCATAACAGGGGAAGATGAGTTTACTCAACGAGGAACTGCCTAAAATAAATTGGTCGTAAAACCTTATTTTGCAATAAACTCTACCCAAAAAGTAGATCCTTTACCTATTTCGCTTTCGCATTTTACCTTGCCGCCCATCATTTCGACGTAATTTTTTACGATATACAGCCCAAGTCCGGTGCCTTGTACATCGGTGGCATTGCTGGCGCGGAAAAAGCGACCAAATAGTTTTTGTTGGTCTTCGGGAGATATTCCTCTGCCTGTATCGCGTATTTTTATGGTGGTGTTTCCATTGTTCACGGTACTCAATAATTGAATAGTAGTGTTTTCGGGGGCGTATTTGATGGCATTGGAAACGAGGTTCAAAAGTACATTTTTGAGCAAATTATTATCCAGTTGAACAGTTGAGTTACCTTCATGGTGGCATTCTAATTTTTGACCTGTTTTAAATGCGTATTTTAATTCTTCATGAATGTCTTCAACAAGTTCGGGTAAGTTCATATCGCGCAACTGAGCGGTTGTTTTACCTTCTTCCAATTTGCCCAAAGAAAGAAATTCGCCCAATATATTATTCAAGTTTTCTACCGAATGTTTAATGCGTTCGGAGTGTTTTTTAATCTTTTCTGCATCGCTCCGATCGGCATAGAGTGCAATCAGATCGGCAGAGGACGAAATACTGGTGAGCGGAGTACGGAATTCGTGGCTGGCCATACTCACAAAACTACTTTTCAAGTCGTTGAGTTCGCGTTCTTTTTCGAGGGATTTTTGTATTTCAATCTCCATTTGTTTTCGTTCTTTGACATTTCTGGTAAAGACGACAATATGCTCTACTGCTCCGGTCAAATCGAGGATCGGGAATGCGTCAAAACTTGGTGTTACATCATCAATATCCCAGTTGGGTTCAAAATTGAGCAATCGAGTTCCCTCGAATACGGGTAATAATTGTTGCTCCATAACCTGACGATAATCGTCTGGTAAATAATAGTAAATGGGTTTGCCAATGAGTGTATCTATGGGTAATTTGTAGTCGATACCTCCGGCAAAAATACAATTAAAACTGCGATCCACCACAGTAACAGTGCCTACTTGGTATTCGGTGAGCATTTGTTTGAGCAGGAATTGAATATCATCTGCTTTTTTTTGAGCGACACTTGTTTCTTGTACTTGTTTTTCTAGTTCACTTACTACCTGTTGCAGCGATTGTGTCCGTTCTTGCACCCTTATTTCCAGTGCTGCATTCATATTTCTAATCAACGTTAGGTCGCGCGATCGAGCGAGGGTATATCGGAGGGTTCTGTTGAGTTCGTGTGGTGTAAAGGAACCTTTCACCAAAAAATCCATTGCACCAGCGGCTTGTGCTTCGGCATCGGCATTGGGGTCATCCATGCCTGTTAATAGGATAAAAGGCGTTGGGATACCTTTGTTTACGGCTTCGCGGATCAATGAAATACCATTTTCGATACCCAGTCTGTAATCGACTAAAGCAATATCATAAGCAGCCAGGTCTTGGAGGTCTTTGGAGTTGTCCCAACCTGGTAACCAATCGAGTTCGTAAACAAATCCTTCAATTTTAGCAATTTGCTTTTTTAAGATTAAAAAATCTTCATCGTCGTCGTCGATCATCAGGATGCGGTGCTTATCCATCGTCTAAATTTATTTTGGTAATTGGACAGTATCGGCCCAATAATGGTTAAAGCTACGAAAAGTATCCACATAACCGAGATAGCTATCGGGTTTGGCAATAAAACAGGCAGCACCGGAGCGATAACTGGCCTGAATATCTTCTTCTGAGCGGCTGGTGGTAAAAATAATCACAGGAATATTAACCCAATCAGGATTAGATTTGAGCATTTCCAATGTTTCCCAACCGTTGAGTTTGGGCATGTTTAAATCGAGGAGTAATATATTGGGGCAATTAGCTACTGGGTGTGCACTTGTCTTTTTACAGTTATTGAGGTAAGTCAGTACTTCCTCGCCATTATTGACAAAGTGCAAATTTCCCCCAAAATTAATTTTATCAAATGCCCTTTGAATAAACATTTGATCTTCTTCGTCATCTTCTGCAATTAATAAATGTATATCCATTTTTATAAAATTTAAGTATTGGGCTGATTTATAGGTAAATGAAGGATAAAGGTGGATCCTTCATTCAATTTGCTTTGTGCGGTTATTTCGCCTCCATGTCGTTGAGCAATTTTGAGGCAAATAGCCAATCCGATACCCGATCCTTCGTGTTTGTTGCCATCCAGTCGTTGGAAAATGGTAAAAATTCGATCCAAGTATTTTTCATCAAAACCAATTCCATTGTCTTGTATTCGAATTTCGACCCAGTCTTGGCCTTTGTGTGAGGGCTTCGACCAAATATTAATCATAGGCGTAGTGCCTTCTTTCTTAAATTTGAGGGCATTACTTAGCAGGTTTTGGAAAAGTTGACGCATTTGGGTTGGATCGGCTTCCATTTCGGGGAGTTCGCCCAGTTCTATACTTCCTTGAGCGTCTTTGATAGCCAAATCAATATCTGCTAATACATCTTGTAATATTTCGGCCAGTTGTATGCGTTCAAAAGGTTGCGCACGGGTACTAATACGAGAAAACTCCAATAAATCGCGGATTAACCTTTGCATACGAGTAGCGGATTGCTGAATACGCTCAAGGTAGGATTTGCCTTCACCGGAAAGATTACCGGATTCTGGTTCGTCCAAAAGATCGCTAAAAGCCCGAATTTTGCGCAA
Source organism: Bacteroidota bacterium (assembly GCA_041160955.1). GTDB lineage: Bacteria > Bacteroidota > Bacteroidia > Chitinophagales > Saprospiraceae > M3007. The sequence continues at coordinate 10,315 of JBEAVK010000444.1, read as the reverse complement.
GGGTTCTTGCAGGTCATGCGAGGAAATGTAAGCAAAATTTTCCAGTTCTTTGTTGCTGGCTTTTAAAGCATGTGTGAGGGCTTCTAATTCTTTTTTTTGCGCTTTTAGGATGTTTTCTTGTGTTTTTCTGATCGTATTGTCGATAACAAATACAATGATAAAATGGCCAGCCTCTGATTGAAATGGGCTGAGACTTACTTCAACAGGGAACTCGGTACCATCTTTTTTTCGCCCAAAAAGATCCAGCCCAACGCCCATAGAACGAGGGTGGGGGTTAGCATTGAATTGGCTTCGGTGTTGTAGGTGTTTATGCTGGAATCGGTGCGGAATTAAGGTTTCTATCTTTTTTCCAAGAAGTTCGTCATCGTCATAATTAAAAAACTGATTGATAGCCGGGCTCACCTGAATAATATCTCCTTTTTGATTGACGAGCAGTAGGCCAGTACTATTTTGTCGCCAAATGGCTTGGTAACGGTCGTTAGAACGTTGTATTAATCGAACTAGATAAAAGGATAACAAAATTGCCGATAAAATGGTCAATTTGTTAGCAATTAATAAGAATAAAGAAGCACGATCTACTTTTAAAATGGTTGCGATACCTAAAAAAACACCAACCAATACCGCTGCTGAGGCTGGGAATAATTGGTTGGAACTACGGGTACAAGAAAAAATAAGTGGAATATAAAGCACGGCAATATTTATCTCTTGCGGCAACGCACAATCCAAGACAAAAATAACAATTGCCCCAATTAAAAAAAATATTGCATGTGGTTGTGTTATGAGTGTACGCAATGAATTTTTCATGTAGGGGCAAATGTAGGCATATTTTTTTTAGGCACGGGTTGTTTTTATCCGAAATAATAATGATTGACGAATGATATGGTTGTTCATGATAAAAGTCATTTGGCCAGTGTTGTTTTTAAGGCAACTTTGTGCCATTATACTTCTAAATAGGCTGAAGGGCTAATTTTTACATATCAAAGCAGATTTAAAAACATGAGCGATAAAGTATTTGTCCATTTTTTAGGCGCGTCGGGTACTGTAACGGGTTCAAAATACCTGATTGAAACTCCAACTAAGAAATTTCTGGTGGATTGTGGTCTCTTTCAGGGTTTGAAACAATTGCGATTGATGAATTGGGAGCGTCTGCCTGTAAATGTACCAAATATTGATTTTGTGTTGCTTACGCACGGTCATTTGGATCATACAGGTTACTTGCCCCGTTTGATAAAAGATGGTTTTAAGGGTAAAATATACGGCACTGCTCCTACGCTTGATATTGCTGAGATTATTCTGAGAGACAGCGCAAAACTTCAGGAAGAAGAAAGTAAACAAGCCAATGCAGAAGGTTATTCCAAACACCATCCGGCCAAGCCACTCTATAACGAAAAAGACGTAGAAGAAACATTACCTTATTTCTCACCCATTCAACCGGATCAGTGGATTGATTTAGGTGGGGATATAAAAGCCATTTTCCGGACAAATGGCCATATCATTGGTTCTACTTTTATTGAAGTCCAAATTCAGCAGAAAAAATTTGTTTTTAGTGGTGATATTGGCCAAGAAGAGGATTTGCTACTCCATGCGCCTAAACGACCCTCCGCAGCAGATATATTATTTATAGAAAGTACTTATGGTAATAGGCTGCACACAGAAGGAGATATAAAGGGACGGTTAAAAACCATTATACTCGAAACTATTGCAAAAGGAGGATCCGTTATCATTCCCAGTTTTGCGGTAGAGCGTACGCAGGTGATGATGTATTTGCTCTGGCAATTACGCAAATCGGGTGAGTTGCCAGAAGTGCCGCTAATCATGGATAGCCCGATGGCTTCGCGGGTATTGGAGGTATTTGAAAAACACAAAGATTGGCATAAGTTACCATCAGATGATTATAATGCCATGTGCGAAATGTTTCAATTGGTAGAAGCATATAGCGAAACCCAGGACTTGGTGGAAACACCATACCCAAAGATTATTATTGCGGGGAGTGGTATGATTACCGGTGGGCGTGTACTGCATTATTTAGAAAAATACATCGAAATGCCACAACATACCGTGCTTTTGGTTGGTTTTCAAGGAGAAGGAACCCGTGGGCGGCAATTATTAGAGGGTACCCATGAAATAAAAATACACGGTAAATATCATCCTGTCAAATCTCGGATTGAAGTACTTCAAGGTCTTTCTGCACATGGTGACCAAACGGAATTGTTACACTGGATGAGTGATATCAAAACGGCTCCTGAAAAGATATTTATTGTACATGGTGAGCAGCAAGCAGCCGATACCTTTCAGGTTAAAATAAGAGATACTTATGGTTGGGAGGCTTCGGTGCCTCATATGTACGAGATTGTGGAAATTACAATAAATGAGGAGTAAGTATTTGGACACAATTAATAAAGTGACATAATAGATGGCTGGTTTCAAAACACCTTAAAACGCTCAAATGCTGCGCGTTCCAGCATTTCCCGATCATCGGGGTGCGCAATGCTAATGAGTGCTTGTGCACGTTGGCGCAGGTTTTTCCCAAAAAGGAAAGCTGCGCCGTATTCCGTCACTACATAATGTACATGTGCACGGGTAGTCACTACGCCTGCTCCGGGTTTGAGCATGGGTACAATACGGGAAACACCTTTTTTAGTGCGGGAAGTGAGGGCAATAATCGGTTTTCCGCCCTCCGAAAGTGCCGCGCCGCGCATAAAGTCCATTTGGCCGCCTACACCGGAATAGTGGTATGTACCAATGGAATCGGCGCAAACTTGCCCTGTTAGATCAACCTCAATGGCGCTATTGATGGCCACCACACGGTCGTTGCGTTTAATAATGGAGGCTTCGTTGACATAATCAACATCGAGGAATGCAATAGCGGGATTATCATCCACATAATCGTATAACCTTCGGGTACCCAATGCAAATGAACTGACTGTTTTGTGTGGATGGATCTTTTTAAATCGGTTATTGACCACCCCTTTTTCAATCAAGTCGATCAATCCATCCGAAAACATCTCTGTGTGTACACCCAAGTCTTTATGGTGGCTAAGGCATTGAAGCACAGCATCGGGAATAGATCCTATACCCATTTGTAATGTGCTGCGGTCTTCGATTAAATCGGCAATTATTTGGCCAATTTTTAGTTCATTTTCACCCACTTTGCTGCTATACAGCACTTCGGGAAGTGGCGCGTCCTCATACACCATTGCATGAAAACGACTGGTGTGTATCATGCCATCGCCATGTGTGCGGGGCACTTGTGGATTTACTTGCGCAACAACATATTTGGCAGCATTAACAGCAGACCGTGCGATATCCACAGAAGTGCCCAGTGAGCAAAAACCGTGTTTGTCCGGCACTGAAACGGATACAATAGCCACATCAATTGGTAAAATATTCCGTTTGAATAATTCCGGTATTTCGCTCAAAAAAACAGGCACATAATCGCCTCTACCCTCATTTACTGCCTGCCGAATGCCTTCCGAAACAAAAAGAGAGTTCATGTGGAAGTGTGCTGCGTAAGTCGGTTTGGCCACCTCTATATTTCCATATAAGCTGATAGATACGAGTTCAACGTCTTTTAGCCTAGGGGCTTGTTCGGCCAGTTGCTGGAGCATAAAAGCGGGCGTACAAGCACTGCCGTGAATGAAGATACGTTGACCTGATTGGATGATTTGAAGGGCTTCTGCGGCTTGGGTATATATCATTGGATATTTTAATTGTTTTTGTCTTGTTTCTGCTATTCATTGTCTAATTTCGATTAGGGAAATTGGTGGACAGTTGGATATGAACCCCTGAGCCTCATTATGGCAAAGGTAGTGCTTTGCCTTTAGGGGCACGTGGAAACTCTTTAAATATTTCTTGGATTGCTGTACTCAAGCGATCATTTACTTCGTTGGGCTGCATGTGGTCCAAATAACTGACTGCTCCTCCCCGCCAAACTTGGTTGCCTGTGGCTGTGTCCAATAGATCAATAATTAGCGTACCTTCCACCATTGGAACCATGGTTACCCGATCACATCGGCTATCGTAGTTGCCTATTTCATAACTACGGCACTGTAAGTCATAAACATACCGCATTTCGTTTTTTAAGACAATATGGTAATGGAGTGTAAGATCGGCGTAAGCACTGCTTTTTATAAAACCCAATTTGTCCAATTGCTTTTCTACCGAGGATCGGATACTGTCGTTGGTGCTTTCGGTGAGCCACGCAGGGCCTTTCGCGCCTTTTATAGTGGACGGATTGTCGAGCCAACCGTAAGTATGGTATTGATATAAATTGATGCCTGGTTCTGTTTCGGCATATACTTTTTGCAAAGGAGAGCAACTATTTGCCACGAGTAAAAATAGCAAAAAGCCAACAAGGGCGGGTAGATATTTCAGCGTTTGTATGTTTTTCATTCCGCAAAATTGGTGTATTGAAACCAGTGTAAGGATGATAAAAGTTTAGGTTGCAGGTGATGATTATCAATACTCAGTGGTTCCGAAGTATGTAGTTTTGTGGTAGTTTATCGTGTGACGATAGGCAATAATTAATTAAAAATATGAAAAATTCATTTGTCATTGAAAATCTGAAATGCGGTGGATGTGCATCCAGCATCCGTAATGGGTTGATTGCTTTGCCCGGCATCAACGATGTTGAGGTAGATTTTGAAACTAATACAGTAACTGTGGAAGCGGAGCAAGATGATATCCGCCCTTTGGTTGCCGATACACTCAGTTCGATGGGATATCCAGAGATAGGGCATAATACATTGTTGAAACAAGGTAAATCTTATATTAGCTGTGCAATTGGTAGGATAAAAGGGTAGGCTGTGTTTTCTTTAAATTAACATTTAAAATTAAACGTTTAATATTTAATATTTAAAAATTTTAAATGTCAAACGTTTAATTTTAAATGTTAAATTGTGGCAACACTCACTGCACCTCATCAATCGCTAATTCCAGTTGCTCCAGCAGTTCAGCCGTGTTCAGTATTCCAATATGTTTCCAATGTATTTTGCCATTCATAAAAATGATAAAACAAGGGACGCCATAAATATTAAACTCATCAATAAAATTAGGGCTTTTGCTAAGGTCTATTTTTAGTACTTTTGCTTTTTCTCCAACGGCCTTTTTAATCCCATCTACCGAATGGCATGCTATTCTGCAAGGGTCGCATTTATGCTCATAGAAATCGACTAGTACTGGCCGATCCCCGGCAATCTGTTTTTCAAAATAGTGGAGCGTTGCCATAATCTAGTTGACAATTTTTTCTGCATGAATGACCAACATCGGGTATTCATTCGAGTGTAACACCTGTTGAGTAACACTATTGTGTAGTACATCCTCCCAAAAATGGCGTTGTGCGGTTACAAAAATCATTAACTCGATACGGTGGAACAAAGCGTACTCCATTAATGATGCAGCAATATTTTCGTCTTCAATCATTCTCGTATATAAGAATGGATTACGGGGGTTTAGGCTTTTATATTCAATTTCAAACAATCGTTTTTCTAGATCTACCCCTTCTTCTCCCGCGTGTCCTACGTGAACAAAGTGGATTTGACTGTCGAAATATCCTGCAAAACTCACCGCTTGTTGAATACGTTGATAGCCCAATGACGCTGCATTACTGGCATACAGCACATGGTCAAAACCTCCAAAGGTGGCCTTACTGGGTACAAAAAGTACGTTTCCTGGCGCATTTTTGGAAACTTCGGTGCAAATAGAACCAAAAATACGACTACCTAAAGCACTCCGACCAGTGGTACTCATCACCACAAGATTATCGGGGTTCGACATTTCTTTTATCACCACATCAGGCAAACCATACGCTATTTGTATGCGAACTATCGGTTCTTTTAGTTTTGTTTCGGTATCTTCGGGCATATAAGCCAATCGGTCTTCTATCGGCCATTCACCGCCAAAACCTCGGATCGTTTCTTCAACAAAAGTATGCAATTCATTTTCGGTACTGTTATACATTTGCGATAGCATACCGGAATGTCCTGTTTGCTGTCCTTCTAATACTTTATCCATGACATGAAGGACTTCAATATCTGCACCAGCTATTTCCGCCATTCTCCATGCAAATTCTAAAGCATTGGCCGAGGCTTCGCTCATGTCAACGGGGACAATAATATTTGCTAATTTCATAGTGTATCTTGTTTGTCATAAACAGAAGTGGGGTCTTTGGGCAATTCGGCAGATAGCGCCTTAAGTATATCGTAGGTCGTGATAATCCCTACAAGTTCGCCATTATCTACTACGGGTAATGCATGGAAACGGTTGAGGTTAAATATTTCCAAAGCAACATTAATACGATCGGTGGATTCTACCTTACCCATACGGGTTGTCATAATGCTCTCTGCTTTTTCGCGATTTAAGTGGTTTTCGCGAAGTAAACGATCAGATTGGTGAAAATTAACACCACCCAAGTAATGATCAAAATCACTTCTACTGATAATACCCACTATTTCGTGGAAACGCACCACAGGAATGTGGTGAAAATGATGTGATTCAAAGATTTCTTTAACGTGCATTAAAGAGTCTTCTGGGTTAATGGTAACTAACTGTTTGTGTCCTGTCATAAGGGACGATATAGGCGCAAAAATATTCATGGTGTAAAATGTTTTTATAAAATTCTTACCACAAAATTAGGCTGCGTTGGACAAGTAGGGGAGGACTAAAGTTAATGTCCTGGTTGATTTTAGTCAATACCAATACAATACACTCGGCTCTAATGACAATCAAAAGTAGCACCAGGTACCACTGCTTCAAAAAAGGAAATATTCATATTGAGGCCGCGTTGCAGCAAAAGGAAGCCGACTACCAAAAATAAAACAGGTTGGATCACTTTGATTTGTTGTCGGATGGTCTGTTTAAATGACCGCCCTACGAATACGACCATAAATAATAACGGTAGTGTACCCAAGCCAAAAACCGCCATAAATAGGCCACCAGTAGCACCTGTTGTGGTAGCGATAGCACCAGCCAGAGCGGCGTACACCATACCACAAGGTAATAATCCGTTCAGAAGACCAATGGAGAAATAGGAAAATTGTGAAGTATTGCGCAGCCTTTTCGACAAATGATATTGCACCCATTGGGTAAATCGGCCAAATCCGGGCAAAGCAGTCACCATTTGTTCGTATTGCCAAGCCAATAATGCCATTGCAAACATAAAAATACCCGCCGCAATGGACAAAAATTGCTGAAACCCAGCCAGCGATAGCCCTTGCCCTAAAAGCCCAAAAAGTACACCCAGTCCTGCATAAGTTAGGATACGGCCGCTGTGATACACCAGCATTTGGCGTACCACAGCAAACCGATCTGTATCTTGAAATGGTAATGCCAGCATGAGAGGGCCGCACATACCCACACAATGCAAACTACTGGCCAAACCCAGTAAGAGGGCTGCAAGGAAAAACATTTTTATTTACGATTAGGTCGAGGGCAAGTAGAAGCCCCAAATAAAGCATAAAGTGGGCAATACCCAACTACACTGGTTAATAGCAGCACAATGCCCGCTGCGAGCGTAATATAACCAAATGTACCGGTCAAAGTGTGGGAGAAAAATACGGCAAAAAGTATAATTGCCATTACCGTACGGACCATTCTGTCGGTCAATCCTACATTATTTAGCATAGTTTTTAAAATTAATGGTGAATAAAAGTGGTGGTTTCATAAAAATAATCATCCGCACCAGATGTCCAAGTAAGTTCGATATGCCAATTACCGGGCAAAAGGTGTTCTATTGGAACAACCATTGGGGTTTTGTTGGAATATTCAACGGAGAAATCCTCGTCACTAGTAGCCGCCCGAAAAAATTTGGCGGTTGCTTTGTCCACGGATATACTCGTAGGGAAATCAATGCTGACGACCTGTTGGTGTGCTTTGAACTGGATTTGAGGGAGGGTATCCAGTTTTGCAGTGTTCTGTTTCTGCACCAAATGCGCTTGATAGTTTAGGTCAAGATCATAGTAGTTTTTAGCCACTAAATTGGGCGCATGACCACAAGTGGCAAATACTAAACTCAGCATACTTACCACAAAAATGATAAAAAAAAGCATTATTCCTGTACCCCAGTTGAATTTTATCATAATGTATATTTTTAATTAGGTCCCATAAAATTAGTCTCGATTTCGTCCACTTTTTCTCCATTGGATTGGATATGGATGGTAATCGGGGTTTTACGACCTTTTAATTGATCGTTAGGCATCTCTATAAAAAACACCCCTTCTATTTTTCCGCTTTTAGGAATACTCGATGGTATTTGACCGACAACCCGCAATTTAGATCCAGGTGTATCAGAAATCAGTTCAATAGGGAGTTCTTTATTGGTCTTATTGATCAGGATATAAGAATATAGGTTTGAGACATGCGTTTCATCTACTTTTTGATAAAGTTGCCCCTGCGCACGCAGTATGATACTCTCCATTACGCCTCTACTGGCAAACATAAATATATCTAGCACGATCAAACCCACAAGTACTGCCGAATAAGCATATACCCTCGTGGTGAATAGTTTTCTGCGACCCGACTCAATACCGTTCATGGAGTCATAACGGATAAGGTTGGGTGCTTTCTCTACTTTTGCCATCACTTGGTTACAAGCATCGACACAAGCGGTACAATTGGTACATTCCAGTTGGGTGCCGTTGCGGATATCGATACCCGTAGGACATACTGCTACGCAGAGATTACAGTCGATACAGTCGCCCAAATTGGGATCTACCACTCCTTTTTTTAATTTACCCCGAGGCTCACCCCTTTTGTAGTCGTAAGCGATTACAATGGAATCTTTTACGAGTAAAACGCTTTGCAAGCGGCCATAAGGGCAAATTGTAGTACATACCTGTTCCCTTAAACGGGCAAAAACACCATAAAAAAGCCCTGAAAAAACCAGTATTGCTCCTAATCCACCTAAATGCTCCCCAACTGGATCCGTTATGATTTTTAATACTTGATCGGTACCAATGACGTAAGCCAAAAAATAGTTAGAAACTACAAATGCAATCAAAAAGAAAACGGTGTGCTTTAATGCTTTTTTTCTAATTTTATCGGGTGTCCACGGTGCGCTATCTAACCGGCGCTGTTCTCCTGAATCACCTTCAATCCAATATTCGATTCTTCGGTAAAACATTTCCATAAACACAGTTTGTGGACATACCCAACCACAAAAAAGACGACCAAAAATCACCGTGAACAAGATAATGAACACAATAAAAGTCAGCATGGCCAGTACAAACAGGTGGAAATCCTGTGGTGTAAATAACAATCCAAACAACACAAATTTCCGCTCCAGGATATTGAACAACAAGAACTGTTCTCCATCTACTTTGATCCAAGGCATACTCAGAAAAATCACCAAAAAGAGCAAGCTGACCCATGCCCGAGCATTATAAAGTTTTCCTTTTGGTTTTTTGGGATAAAGCCATATCCGCTTCCCGGCGGCATCTACAGTGGCGATATGATCGCGATATTCTTCTTTGTCTTCGTCCGAAAATGGATCAAATGAGTCGTTGAATAGTGGTGTATTTTGATTCGATGCCATATCGTGGGTGTGTCTGTTATTGTAGTGCAAAATTCCCTATTCTTTGCTGTCCATTGTATGATATATATCAATGGACAGCATGATTTTTTTACTACTTTTATTGCTTTTGGACTTTAGTCGTGTCTGATTCTGCGGTTTCTGTCCATATTTCACCTTGTGGTGCTTTTGCATTGGGTGGGTTTGTGCCTTTGAGCGAGAGGATATAACTGGCTACTTTGCGCATATCATCGGGCTTCAGCTGTGATTGCCATGAGATCATTCCTTTTTCAGGAACACCGTATTTTATCACTTTAAAGATGTTTTTTATGCCTCCGCCATGTATCCAATTTTCGTCGGTCAAATTAGGGCCAACCATTCCTTCGCCACCTTTGCCGTGGCATGCTGCGCATACGCCAGCGAAGATCAGTCCGCCTTCCATGAGTTCGGATGATTCGGTTACAGCGGTTACATTGGATTCGTCAAAGGCATTTAATTTGCCCGCCAATGCCATCGCGATTTCTTTTTTGGCTTTTTTAACCGATGTTTGATATTCTTCACTTGAGGATGGGCCGTTACCTCCCCAGTGGTAGTAGTACATATATCCTACCGCCCATACAATGGTGATAAAGAACATATTGACCCACCAAGGAGGTAGTTTGTTATCGAGTTCTCGAATGCCATCATAGGAATGGTGAAAAATGATTTCGGACTCCCTTTCGATGGGTACAGTTGTTCCCCAAAGTTTGCTGAAATAACTTACCCTTACCTCGTCTTCTATTTCCTGTACCGAAATAGGTTCATCGGCTG
>JBEAVK010000354.1:0-25832 GCA_041160955.1 Bacteroidota bacterium | reverse complement strand
ATTATGATAGATTTATCTCAACATGAAGATCAAATTCAACGTGTCACGAATTTTCAAGACCTTGTTTCAACGCCGTTTCATGGAGACATAAATGCGCTATGCTGGACACGTCAACTCATAGGTAATTTTGCTGAGATTGTAGAAAAGGTAGCATTAGATGAAAATATAACAGTATTGGATGAAGAAGCACTTCTTGAACTTGAGTTAAGTGAAATGGGGCAACTTGCGCGTGATATTCTTTTAGATGACTTGAAGATATTGACCGCTCATGGTGCCGCTCCAGTCCTTAATGTCATCAAGTACTACGATAGAGATGATGACTATCCGTTTTTCCCAACTGATGTTTATTCTTTTCATGTAGATCGGTCTCCTATACCAACCGATACCTTTTTATGTACTTACTATGGCGATCCGAGTGAAATATTGCCAAATTCAGGAGCAATACAAAAAATATTGGTTCCCGAAATACGTAATGAACTCAAAAAACTATACGAAGGACACGATGATGGTTTTGAAGCATTTTTAAGTGAAAATTGCTTTGATCTACACTACCAATCTCTTCCTAATGCCCTTCCTATCAACTTAGGTCTGGGCCACTTATGGCGGTTGGCGATTGATTATCCTGAAAGTAAAGTGCTTCCTTGTGTGCATAGAGCACCAAAGGAAAAAACTAAACGGTTGTTGCTTATTTGTTAAGCATGAACTATTGGGGCTCTGACCCGCGCCATCCATCTTTCTAAAACAACCTATATTTGCACCCCATAAAAAAAAACAACCAATATCAAGCATGATAGAAACCGCACGACTTCGTATAACACCCTTAAAGTACGACCAACTCCTACAATACGTCCAAAACGATGGCGCATTGGAAGCATCATTACAACTCAACCCAACGGTCAGAACCATGTCCCCCGAACTAAAAGAGGCCATGGAATCCACCATTTTACCCAATGTGGCCAATCCCAACAACGATTATCTGTACTCCACGCTTTGGACGATTATTCTAAAATCCGAAAACAAAATGGTGGGCGATGTTTGCTTTATTGGCGCTCCCGATGAACAGGGCGAAGTGGAGATTGGCTATGGTACTTATGATACCTTTCAAAGAAAAGGTTATATGACCGAAGCAGTAGGTGGCATGATCGAATGGGCAAAAACACGACCTGCTATCAAAGCAATCATTGCCTCAACAGACCAGACCAACGTGGCCTCGTGGGCTGTGCTGGAACGGAATCATTTTATTAAGTATGGCGCGACAGAGGGTTTGTTCCACTGGCATCTTAAATTATGAGACACCGGGTACTTATTTAAAATAAAAACGTCCCCCTATTCCACCGCCAAAATCACCGTCTGTGCCAGGAACCAATGCCAGTCTTGGTGTAATTTGAGCGAAAATTTCAAACCTTTTGATGTATAAATTAATACCTAACATGCCACTAAAACCAATAAAGACATCATCGTCTTTCCATCTTCCTCGCTCTCTAAATCCTGCAAAAACACCGGGGCCATAGTAATAATGAATCCTTGGACTTTCCTGCAAACTATGTTCCCATAAACCATGGAGATTGACAAAAAAATAGTCATCCACATCCCACGCGGCTAATATATCATAGTGCATCGCAGCACCATTGTTGATACGAAGCGTAATACCTGTGGGTGAGCCGAATTGTGCACCTAAGCCTATCTTTTGTGCAGATAATTCATTGATAAACAAGACAATAAAGAATAATAGTACTATTTTTTTAAGCATAATAATTTTAATAAACAACAAACAATAAAGACTTTAAACGTTTTTATTGAAAGGTTTAGTCTAAGTGAGGCATAAACACTATAGACCTAATTGATCCATTTTGGCCTGCTCGTAATCTCCGTCTTCTGCAGGGTAACGCAAAATGGATGCATACTTCCCAGATTGTTTTGCTAAGGCCCAAATTAAACTTTCACCAGCGGGTATATTTGTGGTTATACTTTGATAAATTGGATCTTGGTAGGCTTTATCGGCATCCATTACTTCCCAGCCTTTTTGCTTAAAATGCTGTATTAAATCGCCTAAAAACAAAGCAGCACTCAGGTTATGGTGCAATAAAATAACGTGATTGATCTGCCTCCCGGTTAAACTAACGGCTAAGGAATCGTAATAACAGGCACGGTTGTACAAATGGGCAACATAAAAATCTCTAAAACCTGAAATATCCGCTTTTGGATCCGATTTTAACCGCTCTACTAGCCGCCCGGAGACATACCAGTCGGAGGCATCTATCGAAACATGGCCGTTACTGTAGCCCTTTTCTTTTAAAAACGACCTAAAATTTTGTATTTTTTCGGCGGTATTACCTTCTTTTAAGTACGGAAATCGGAAGTATGGGTAAAAATGGGTGTATTGATTTATGATGGAATCGTTGCGTAAAAAGTCTTGTTTGTACCATTCCATATCCGTATTGGGATTGCTAAAGTTTTTGTGTGAATAGGTATGGTTCGCTATTTTGTGCCCTGCTTTATCCCATGATTGTAGTATTTGTCGGCCTTTTTCGCCTTGTAATCCTATACCTGCGGCAAATAATATGGCTTTTAGATGGTGTTTTTCTAAACTGCTCAGTATCATACTGTTCCATGTTTCAGATGGATAATTGGGCATGTCGTTGGTGGATCCATCGTCGAAAGTGAAGGATATTTTGGGTTTGGGTTGTACTGTAATTTTGGTAGGCGTACAAGTATAGGTTATTGCGCAGATGAATAGACATTGGAGGATGGGTTTGAGTTTTTGCATGGTGATGGATGATTTTTATTTGAATATACGAATACCTTGGCACCAAGGGTTGGCACCCTTGACACCAAGGGTTGGCACCCTTGGCTGGATATGGCGCCCCTTTGGGGCTTGGGAACCATTTGCAAAAGTAATACTTCCCTACTCTTTATCTAAATTTTGTGGGAAATCATCTGTAACTTTTGGGTTTCCGGCGTAAAATAACGTACATTTGCGCCGCTTTTGAGCAGGGGTATTTCTCTGCGCTTTTTATTTGAAAATTGTAATGTTAGAACAACAGAATAACAGGATTACCACCTATATCGGTATGGGGCTCATTTTTGTATTGATGCTTTTGTGGATGAAATACGCTACCCCAACACCTGGTGAGCAAACTCAAACCGTACCTCAAACGGAACAGACGCCCACTAACGCACCTCAACAAGTTGTAGCCCCTGCCATAACGCCTTCTCCAAATGATACCATTTTTAGCCAGCAATTGGCGAGTAAATTTGGTGCATTTTCCGCTTCTGCAACAGGAACCGATCAAATCGAAACATTGGAAAATGAATTGGTGAAAATCGAATTTACCAATAAAGGTGGCCGTATTAAATCGGTAACGGTAAAAAATTATTCCAAACTCAATAGTGATTCAGCAGGCAATGATGTGAAATCACAATTGTATTTATTGGAAGACCTCAAGAATCGTTTTGATTATTCCATGAGCGTAAGTGGCGCAGAAGGCGGTAAAGTGAATACCTCTATGCTCTATTTCCAAGGTAATAAACAAGGTAATACGCTCACTTTCCGTGCACCTACTAGCAATGGTGGATACCTAGAACAAGTATATACCCTTGTTCCGGATTCTTATCAATTGGACTATAAAGTAGGCGCAAACAACCTGCAAAATGTACTGACAACCAATCAGTTGGATTTACAAATAGACAATTACCTCGATAAACTGGAAAAAAACCAGACCTACGAGCGTACCATGTCAACGGTATATTACCGCACCTCAAATGAAAAAACGGATTATTGCAATTGCAGAGAGGACGACCAGGTGCCGCTAGGTGCACAAACCGTGAAATGGTTTTCGCATGCCAACCAGTTTTTTAATACCACATTGCTTGCCAAAGACTTTGCTTTCTCTAATTTTACTGGCGAGACCAAAGTCTTCACGGATTTTGATCCAGATTTGAAATTAACACGTGCGTACGCAACCATCCCAATGCCTAACCTCTCCGGCGGATCGGCAAATATGATGATTTATGCTGGACCAAATGAATTTGATCGATTGGCTTCTTACGACCAGCATTTGGAGGATATTATCCCATTTGGTTCTAGTTTTTTAGGTACCATCAATCGTTGGTTGGTACATCCTTTGTTTGCTTTTTTGCTCAAACTGATCGGAAGCGCGGGTATTGTTATCCTGGTAATGACACTTTTAGTTAAACTTGCGTTGTTCCCATTGACGTACAAAATGGTACACAGTCAGGCAAAAATGCAAGCGTTGAAACCACAATTGGATGCTTTACGCAAAAAATTTGGCGATGACCAACAGCAGATGTCCGTAGAAAGCATGAAATTATATTCGGAGTTTGGTGTAAATCCATTAGGAGGATGTTTACCGGTCTTGTTCCAAATGCCGATATGGCTTGCACTTTACCGCTTCTTTCCGGCTGCTATTGAGTTCCGACAAGCCGGTTTTTTATGGGCAACGGATTTGTCGAGTTATGATGTAATCATGAAATTACCCGTGATGATTTGGGGCTTTGGTAACCATATCAGTTTGTTTACTATCATTTGGGTCATTACTACATTTTGGTACACTTGGTATTCCATGAAACAAATGGACAATGCTACGATGAATACCGATCAGGCAAAAATGATGAAGTATATGCAGTATGGTATGCCATTCATGTTTATGTTCTTCTTTAATACTTTTGCTGCCGGATTGACTTGTTACTTATGTTTTAGTAACTTGCTTAATGTAGGCCAAACTGTATTTACCAAACAGTTCCTGATTGATAAGGATAAAATAGCAGCGCAATTACAAGCCAATAAAAATAAACCTAAAAAGGAATCTGGCTTCCGGGCAAGGCTGGAAAATGCCATGAAAGAACAGCAGCGTTTGCAGGAAGAACAGAAAAAGAAGAAATAATTTCTAATTGATTATAAGTACTTATGAAGGAGCAATATGCGCAAAAAGCATATTGCTCTTTTTTTTGTAATTAATATCGAAGTCATACCGACAATTAGTATATTGTGAATTATTTACCTTTAATGAGGCGTTCAAGTTTGCATGGTATTGGATTTAGGATATTGTCGGGGCGACTTTTTTTGTCACCCCGACAATTCTATACTATCTCTTTAATACCTTTAAATGTATGTGCATTGAGGAGTAATGTCCATTGGGACAAAGTGAGTGGTTTGAAAAATGCCTAATCTGACGACATTAGTTCAAGTTACACCGATACTTAATATCGTCTGTTTAGCGAAATGGTGGCAGTAAAGGCGAAAAAGCCCAAGTTCAAAATGCTAATTAATTATGTCTAAATATTTAAGAACTTTTTTACACAATTAAGAGCTACTCCAATACCGCCCTCACCTTTGGCAACAACAATTTTACCCATTCCGTATATTGCACAGCAGACGGATGCAGCCCATCGGAGGCCACTAGGTTAGGTCGCATAATCCCCTCCCTTGAAACAGGTGTTACATCAATATATTCAACTTGGTAATCTGCTGCTATTTTACGATTGACGGCATTGTACTCATCTATTTTGGAAGACACATTTGCGCCTCCACCTGGAAACTGCTGCCCAAAAGCAGTAAATGCCCAATCAGGAATAGATACCACAAAAACGCGTTCCGCCCTGCCTCCGGCACATGCAATCGCCGTTTTTAATAGTCCTTCAAATTCAGGGGCATAAAGATCAAAACTTGTATTCTGGTACTGATTATTGACACCAATACACAAAGTGACCATACTAAATGTACTATCTGTAATATCCGTAGCCGCAGCAATGGCATTTTTTAACTGATCGGTGCGCCAGCCAGTTTGGGCGATGATACGTGGTGCATTCGGAACAATATCAAAAGACAGATTTTTTAGGCTATCTGCAAGTTGATTCGGAAAATTAGAACCCCATACGACCCCTTGCCCCTTGGTATAAGAATCTCCCAAACAAAGTATATCTATTTTTTCTTTTGGTTTGGGTGGATCAGGAACGGGTGGTTCAATCTCGGTATGCTTACACGAGATGAATACTATAAATAGAAGGCATGGCAATAAAAATTTGGACATAACGCTGATGCTTTACTGGCGTGAATCGTAAAATGGTATAAACGAAGAAATACCCCTAATGGTTTTCTTGTCCATTGCGTTCTAAATTCCTAGATTATCATTCCAATAAAAACGCCAAATTTATTTCCTAAAAACACCAATGTATAAACCGAGTAAAACCAATGCCGTTCCTGCTACGGTATAGAGCGTTATCGGCTCATTTAACATTAACCACGAATAAAAAAAGCCAAAAACAGGACACAAAAACAACCAAAGTGTCGCCTTTGAAGTATCATAACTCAACAAAATAAGCCATAATTGCACCGCTACAATCGTGACAGGTATAGCCATCCAAAGCACTGCGCCCCAGTATGCAGGCGTATAATTGGTGAGGCTAATATCATTGAGGGTAAGACTTAACGGCAGTAAAAGCACTGCGCCAAAAAAGATCTGCCAGGTGTTGATAACTAATTTGGGTAATTGCCATTCGCGGTGCGCATAATAGACCGTTCCGATGGAATAGCACAACATACTCACGGCCAAAAACGACATCCCTCGCAGTGTAATTTGGGCATCTTGCAGCAAAGGCCAGGTGGCAATACATACCCCTGTAATCCCCAAACCAAGACCTATCCAAACCACTGATCGCACTGGTTTTTTATACCAATATGCCGATAAAATATTAATAATCAATGGATTCATGACCAATGCCAGCGTACTTATGCCTGCGGAAGCCTCTTTAACACCATAAATAAACAGCGACATATAAATGGCATTTACCATTACACCATAAATCATTAATGGTTTGTAATCTTCGCGTGCTGGGAGCGGCATACGTTTAATACCGTGTACAAATAACATCAGCAAACTGGCCGAAATCAAGAAACGTGTATTAGTCATCCAAAGCGGTTGGCCGTATTTGAGCCCTATTTTATTGGCCACTCCTGCAGAACCCCAAATAGTGGCAAACACCACACCCGTTGCGATGTATTTTGATGGATTCATCGTTTGTTTTGGGTTAATGCTTGGTCAAAACCATTGTTGGACTCAACATATACGGTGGTAAATAGGCCGGAATATTGCTAAAAGGAAGCACTTCCGGTTTTAATTTTATGCCAATAACCGTCTCCATAAATTTCCGACGCGCCTGTATCCGTTGCCAAGTTTCAGGGAAATGAAGGGCAAGTTCTGTGCGCAACGCCTCATCTGCCAGCGCAATACCATCTTCAATATTAATGGTATGATAATCCGAACCGGTGGCCGGAATTACATCTACTTGCAAGGCCATACCCGATTGAAGCGGGATATTGGAGCCTTTGTAAATAGGGGAATGCACCCATTCGTCGATATGGATATAATGCCCCGGATTGAGGGATACACCAAAAAACGGATCACCGATATGTTGGTGGATAATATCGTATAATTCGCCGCCTGTAACCCCAATACCAATATGCTCATACCAATGTGCCACAGCTTTGAAATAGGGTTTGGCCAATTTGTCGATATAATCTTGAATATTTTCTGGCAATTCAGTTGCATCGTGTACTAACCAACCCGCACGCGCATTAAGTGCGCCCCACAGGCATAAACACATCGTAAAACGTTCCCCTACTTTGAGGGTATTCATTGAGGGGCTGGGTAATCCATAGGTAGCGCGATGTCCATTGGTGAGCATGGTATGCGCGCCATGAGGAAAGCCATTAGCACCCATCAATTGCGCCGCTTCGTATTCTGTCATACCGGGTTGCATCTTAAAGAGTACTTGTTTGAGGCCATTAGAGGTATGGCAAGCCGCAAATTCAAACTGCGCCAATTGTGCTGCTTCGTTTAGAATACGCAACCCATCGGTAGGGTTCATCAAAAAAGCACCTGAATTTACTACATTTCCAGCACCATATATATTTCTCAATAAATCAATGAGATACGACGGTGTTTCAAAGACAAATGACGCATTTTCAAATTCAATCTCCTTAAAATATTTCCAACCAGCAACCCCTATTTTACCAGTTGTCGCTTCATTTAATAGTATTTCTTTCAACGGCAGGCTAGCAGAGCGGTCTTGCCCCATCAAACTCAAGGGTTGAAACAAAATCCTACGCACTGGCAACGGGCAAAGTTCAGCATACCCCATGCCTTCGTTGCCCAAAAGAAGGGCTGGCACTCCATCCTTCTTTATCAGCAGCAATGCCTCCTCAAAACGCGGATCGTAGCCGCAGAGATACGTAATATTAGCACTGTGTTCGCGATCACCATAGACAATCATCATATCTATTCCCTCACGCGACATGCATGTACGCAGGCGCACGAGCCGTTCTGAATAGATTTTTTCGGTTAAAACAGGTTCTGTCGTCGGCATCCCAAAATCGGGGAGATGCACTTGAGATAGTTGAATATCTTGCATAATTAAGTTGGTATCAATAGATAATAGGCCAATTTTATATAATTTCTAATGGCATTTAAAATAATCAAATGGCTCCAAACAATCT
Organism: Bacteroidota bacterium; assembly: GCA_041160955.1. Classification (GTDB taxonomy): domain Bacteria; phylum Bacteroidota; class Bacteroidia; order Chitinophagales; family Saprospiraceae; genus M3007. The sequence continues at coordinate 17,317 of JBEAVK010000354.1, read as the reverse complement.
AGGCAACGAAACATCGCCTTGCAGGAAGTGGAAGCAAATTGAGCAATCATTTCGGTATTTTTAGACTTACACTGCGGACACTCCAAAATCCTTTTACCACCCGTCAAGGCTTTTTTATCCATAGATTCACTTTCAGGTGGAACAATACCAAACTGGCGGAGTTTAACTTTCCCCTCCTCTGTCATCCATGCAGTTGTCCAAGCGGGACTCAACACAGATTTTACAACAACACGCTCATAGCCAGCCTCTTGTAAGGTTGCTCTGATATTTATTTCGATGGTACCCATTGCAGGGCATCCGCTATATGTTGGGGTAATAGTCACTTCCACTGTGCCGTCTTCAGCCACGTGTGCAGCACGTAATATGCCCAAGTCGCGGATTGTTAAAACCGGAATTTCGGGATCATAAACAGTGTCTAATAATTCGTCGATATTTTCCATCGTTAAAATAAGGTTCCGTCTCTACGGGGCGGTACAGCACCGATATGTTTATAGGCTTTATCTGTAGCGATACGACCACGCGGTGAACGTTGGATATAACCCTCCATAATCAAGAATGGTTCATGTACTTCTTCAATAGTGCCCGATTCCTCTCCTACGGCAGTGCCAATGGTAGTCAAACCCACTGGCCCACCTTTAAACTTATGAATAATAGCGTTTAAGATACGGTTGTCCATATCGTCCAGTCCATGTTCATCTACGTCCAAAGCTGCAAGGCCAATCCGCGCAATATCGCGATCGACAATACCTGTGCCTTTAATTTGGGCAAAATCGCGAATACGGCGGAGTAAAGCATTGGCGATACGCGGTGTTCCACGGCTTCGACGTGCTATTTCATGAGCACCTTCGTCGGTAATGGGCACGCCGAGTATTTCTGCTGAGCGCTTCACAATATTCTCCAGTGTGGGTACATCGTAGTAATCGAGGTGGCAGGCAATACCAAAACGAGCCCTCAAAGGTGCTGTAAGTAATCCCATCCGCGTAGTGGCTCCCACGAGAGTAAAGGGATTGAGACTAATTTGAATACTCCTAGCATTGGGACCCGAATCAATCATAATATCAATCCGGTAGTCCTCCATCGCCGAATAGAGGTATTCTTCCACCACGGTATTGAGGCGGTGTATTTCATCAATAAACAAGACATCGCCCGGCTCCAGATTGGTCAATATGCCTGCCAAATCACCTGCTTTTTCCAATACCGGACCAGAGGTCATTTTTAAGGATGCCTCTAATTCATTGGCAACGATATGCGACAAGGTTGTTTTGCCCAAACCCGGTGGCCCATGCAGCAAGACATGATCGAGCGCATCGCCACGTTGTTTGGCGGCTTGGATAAATATTTGTAAATTATCCACAATTTTCTGTTGGCCACGAAACTCGTCCAAGAGTTTGGGTCTTAATGCCTTTTCAATTACCTTATCCTCACTGCCCTGTGGTTCATTTGCCATTTCTTTACTCAAACTAAGGATAAAACAGATTTACTACGCTGTTTGAACGCAAATTTAAAACGATTTGTTTGTTGCTTGTTTGTTTTTTAGATATTTATTAAAAAATAGCGTTTTTATCCATAACTTTGCACGTTTTTTTGATATAACGAAGTATGATTTTTTTTAGCCCCGCAGCACAACCAAGCGTTGAGTTACTCGGTATTACGATTACCGACCCCATTACGTCCGTTACCGGGTTAATGATTACAGCACTTTGTGGTGTATTTTGCTACGGGATGCGCCATTTTAATTTCAAAGACCCCATTTTGCTGTATATGTTTGCTTTTCAGGCACTTTTAGGGTTGTCTAGTTTTTTTGGGGCACTTTTTGGTCATGCTTTTCAGCATAATTTGGGCGTAGCATGGAAAATTCCGGGGTGGCAATTGGGTATGTACGCAGCCTTTTGCATCGCGCAAGCCACGTTATTAAGGCTTTATGGTAACAAAGAAAAGGATCGTTATCGGAAAATTACCCGTATCAATACGCTGCTATTGTGCTTATGCGCTATGATGAATCTGATACAGCTTAAACTGGCATGGGTAGAGGTTTATACAGCCATTGGACTAGTTGGTTTCATGGTCACAGGCGAGTATATGATCTTCAAAAAAGGCGCACAAAAGATCAGCCGATTAATGATGAGCGCGGTAGTACCGATGCTGTTTGCCGTTACTTTTCATTTGTTAAAATGTTCGATCAGTATTTGGTTCAATTACTTTGATATTGCCCATATTTTTATGTGCGCAACAGCATGGTATTTCTATAGAGCAGCACAAGAACAATCGGCTATAACTGAGCCATATTCAATCCCTTCGGATATGGCTTATTTACCAAACCAACCATAGCATCTAGTACGCTTTGGTCGCGCTGAAAATCCAAGTCGCCTAATTCAATCACTAAAATAGGCAAACTATTTTCGGTTTTAAAAAACTCTAAATAGGCATTTTGGATTTCTTCCAAATACTCAGGAGCAATGTTTTGCTCCATATTGCGGCCTCTTTGTTTAATTTGTCGCATTAATGCATCTATCGGGCGGTATAGATACACCAATAAATCAGGTTTGGGGAAAGTATTATTCAATACACCAAACAAACGTTGGAACAAACGAAACTCCTCATCATTCAAGTTGTTTTTTGCAAAAAGCAAGGTTTTTACAAAAAAATAATCCGATGCTACCGATTGCTGAAATAGATTAGGCGATGCAAAATGCTCTTGCAATTGTTTATGCCTTTCGGTCATAAAAAACAACTCCACAGGAAAGGCGTACCGCTCCGGTTGTTGATAAAAAAAAGGCAAAAACGGATTATCAGTAAACTGTTCGAGGATAATATTACACTCAAAATGTTCCGCCATTTTATGGCAGAAAGTAGTTTTTCCCGAACCGATATTTCCCTCAATGGCAATAAATGAATACTGCTGAAACGGATTTTCCATACAATATCTAGTCGAGCATCATCACATCAGATTCGTCTTCACAATCCATGTACAATTGATCAATAGCCAAGTTGAGCGTTGGATGTTCCAATTCGGGATCCAATTCCATCATAGGAACCAATACAAAAGCGCGCTTGTGTAATTCTGGATGAGGAATTTCGAGCCCTTTATCGCGAACGATCCTTTTTCCATAAAAAAGAATATCAATATCAATGGTGCGAGGTCCCCATTTTTCTTTGCGCTCGCGGCCCAATTCTCGTTCTATTTTGGTAATTTCTTCCAACATAGCACGTGGGTCTAAGAGGGTATTCACCATTACTACTTGATTAACAAAAGCATCCTGATCGGTTTTCCCGTAAGGTTGCGTTTCGTAAAAATGGCTTGATTTTACAATCTTGCCCACTTTTTTGTGAATAAGTGTGGAGGCTGAAACTATATTTTCTCTACGATTGCCTAAATTACTACCTAAAGACAAATAGACATTAATATATTTTTTAGTGTGAAGCGGCTGCATAATAAATTGATGGTTGTCTGAAGTACGTGGATGCAATTAATTGTGTCCAAGTACTTAAATTAAAGATCAGGAACGGTAAAAGTCCATATTTTCTCGTTCACTGAGGTGCAAAGGTAGAAAACAAAGACTGTGTGGAAAGAATATTTCTTATCTTTGCACTCGCATTTAAAAAATAATAATAATTTTATGAAAATCGCTATTAAAATAAGCCTTTTTGGTACCCTTTTGGGTATATTCGCTTGCAAAAATGTTGATCAAAATCTTGTTCAAGACTTGCAGCAAGCCACCACTACAATTGAATCCGCAAAACCAGCCATAGAGCAAGCATCACAGGGTTTGGCTGATCTACAGAATAAAGTAGTACCCGTTGCGGATAAAGCCCCTAGCGAAGCCCTACAATATATGACCAAAAGAATGGGTGAGAAATACGGTGTAATGATGTCGCAATACAACGCAGCAAAAAGCGAACTTGAAACATTAAGCGCTGAGTACGGTGATGGAAAAATTAAAACGGAAGAAGTTAGTCAACGTTTTGCTGCTTTAAAAGAGCAAATACAGGACTTTGAAAAAGGTTTTGCTGCGTTTACAGCACATACTAAGCGCCCGTTGGAAGATCTTGAAAAAATGGGCGAGAATATGCTGCAATCAGATCAAAAAGCAGGATATAATACCAGTATCACTCCAACCAATGAGCCACCCACTGATGCAGACGTCGCATCAGGTCGTGTTGCGCCGCAAACAGATGCTGCTGCTTCCGAACTAACCAAACAACAAGTCAAAACAAGTGGTGATGGTACCACTAAACCAAAGAAAGATCAATAGACCATATAACATTTATGGATACCTCTGAACTCCTTCGGAAAGTACGTGAGATAGAGATTCGAACCCGCCGTTTGAGTCAACACCTTTTTATGGGTGGATACCATAGTGCTTTCAAGGGGCGCGGTATGTCATTTTCAGAAGTGCGCAATTATCAATACGGTGATGATGTCCGCAATATAGACTGGAATGTTACAGCAAGGACAGGGGAGCCTTTTGTAAAAATATTTGAAGAGGAACGCGAATTAAATGTCGTATTAATGGCAGATATGAGCGTTTCCTCTTTTTTTGGTACAGGGTATGGCGCAGATAAAAAAGATTTTATCACAGAATTATGCGCTGTTTTGGCCTTGTCTGCCGCATCAAACCATGATAAAACGGGCTTGCTCATGTTTGATGAAAAACCAGGACTCTACTTGCCGCCAATACAGGGAAGACCACATAATTTGCGTATTATTCGCGAATTATTGAGCAAACAACCCGCGGGCAATGCGACCGATATAGCCGCTGCGTGTGTTTACCTCCGAAATGTACTAAAAAAACGAAGTATTTGCTTTATTATCTCCGATTTTTATAGTACATCACAATATGAAACAGCACTGAGTATTCTGGGGCAAAGACACGACTGTATTGGCATACATGTCTGGGACAAAACGGAAAGACAACTCCCCGATTTAGGTATTATTGAGGTACAAGACCCTGAAAACAAACAGCGGTTTTGGGCTGATACCACCAATCCTGATGTGCGAAAAAAATATACACAGCACTTCGATCAACATAAAAAACAAGTAGAGGGCATTTTCCAAAAGGCCGGATGTGATTTAATCAGCCTCCGTACTGACTTGGATTATACCAATACCTTACTGCAATTATTTGAAAAAAGGAATAAATAACGTCTTAGGTATGTTCCTAAATCTGTCAACTTAATCAATAAAACATGAAAAAATTATTCATCTATACATTTTTACTCTTGGCAATTGCTTGCTCAACTACCATTGATGCTACTAAGGTTGATGCCCTAAAACTAGAGGAACTACTAAAAACAGAAGGTATTCAATTGATAGACTTACGTACACCAAGCGAATTATCTGCAACCGGAAAGATAGCAACAGCCAAGCATATTGATTTTAATGGTTCTGATTTCAAATCACAAATCGACCAATTAGACAAAGGGCAGCCAACTATTATTTATTGTGCATCGGGCAAACGGAGCGGACAAGCCGCTGCAATGATGGCTACTATGGGATTTGAAACTGTTTATGACTACACAGGTGGCATGAACGATTGGACGGCCAAAGGTAAAAAAACAGTAAAAGAGTAAGTAGATCTATCGGTGTTGATAATTCTTATGTTGCTCGCTGTTGTACTGCGTCCAAAGTGACATGATGAGCCGAACAGCCAACCCAAAAGCAGCAAGAATACTCCCCACTGTAAAGAACAGCATTTCATTATAAAGATAAGATTCGATATTCCGCCTGGAGGATATTTCTAAATGACCTGTCATTTGGTCCCACATGTGTTCCTCAATATAAACCATAAACTCGTTTAAATTGGAAATAAAAGCAAAAACAATCGGCACTAAGGCAATTAATATAAATGCTTTTAATGTTTGCTTTTTGCCAATCAGGCTGGAGTTCAAAGCAAAAATATGTCGCCCAAAAGTAATCAAAGTTACTATAAAAAAAATATTGGGTGTTTGGAAAAGCCATATTACGCCTGTACTCCAAATCGGCCACATCACTGCTACAACCACAACCGCAGTCAGAGCCCACCACAATAATTCTACCAGCAAGTAAAGTTTAATTTCTTTCATATAGTGTTCCTTAACAACCAATCGCGCTTATTGTTTTTACTACCAATTATTAAAAGCAGCATTAAATATATCTTCCAATAATTGCTTTGTGATTTCTTCTATCAATGTATCTTGAACAGAATTTAGATCTGCATCACTTGGAAATTCTGAAAAGAAACTAAAACTACGCCCTGCTTCTGGGAAATCTGTTTTAAGTCCTTCCTTATTGATGATATAATTTACAAAAACATCAATTTTTAACTGGTTTCGTGCGACAGTTTCTCCCGGTTTGGGTGCCAAAGGTACTACATTAAAACCAGTTATACGCCCACTAAATTCACAATCAGGTGTATCATTTTTCAGGTTTAATGGTGTTTCAGTCCTTACCTTATCTTTCAATTTTTCAGAAAAATCAATCGCCAAAGTAGGTGGTGCATTTTGCGCCGAAGTTTCAAATGTACGTACTGCAAATGATTTAATATTCGGATCAATCGAGATACCTTTAAAAGAGTAGCAAGAACCAAAACTAAACGCAATTATAAGGAGTAAATATTTCATTAATTGTGTTGATAAATATTTGTGGAAGCACTAATGCTTTGAATTAGGCTTTACCTTTTTTTTTCTTTATTTGCTCTGTTTTGGGTTTCCCGAAAACATTATTACCTTTTATTTCCTCTTTTTGAGGCTCAAAAGTAGGTGCTTCTAATTGTGAATCATTAAATACCTTATCAATAAACTTCCAATGGCCGTTTTTTTGCAATTTAAGTCCATCGTAACTGCCATCAGGAACAGCAGTCACCCCCCTGCCAAACGGACTACCCATAGGTATGAGGTGTTCAAAAAGGATCATTTGATATAATTCATCCCAATTGCATTTGACCGATGCCTCTGCTGAATATTCTAGGAAAATACGCATTTCTGGCCCCTTGGGGTTACGTTCTTCACGATCAAATACCATTGCACCAAACTCTGGTTTTCCGGCAGGGGTAAAACTTAATACGTCTATTACCTTACGTTTTTGAAAAAACTCAAAGGCATCGTAGCCCAAAAGTAAGTATTTACGACCTTGTTTGGTGTCAAATTGTTTCAAATTATAGTACAAAGCACCATACCATCGTTCAGGTTCAAGTATTTCGTGCGTAGGTTTTGGAAATTCCATTTCATTGCTTCGGTCAATTAAAGGAAACAATGAGAGATCTCCAGCATTACGCTGTATGGCTCCATAGTAGCGATAGGTGGAATCATTGACAAACAATTGCCATGTAAAAATCCTAAAACTACTGTCGGGCGGCATTAAAATAGAAATACTTTTTAAGCGCTCAAATGGATAATTAAAGGAGTTTTTTGTTTTTAAGCAACGCACCAAACCTGTAATAAGCTGCCTGCAAGCAGCAAAACGTTCTTGCTCGATAGAGTCATTTACAATAGCATAAGACAATATGCCCAAGGTGTCTTCTGAGCGTTTCATCTGCTCAAAAGCCTCCTTGGTAAGTGGAGCAGCAGGAATTAGTTTAGTTTGCGATAAAGCCGAAAAACTAAAGGTGCATAAGCACAAAGCAAGCCAAATTGGTAATTTAATCATAACTTGCTACAAACGCATTTCGGAGATGTAAATTTTATTTGTTAAAATTTTGGGTAACTATTTGGACAGAATTAATGGGCAGAATTAAGCGTATTCTAAAAAGTATGTTCAAATACTTCACTAGTCCCTCCTTCCTCTCAAATTAAAGAACGTCCTGATACCAAGTTCTGCGCCTATGTTTTTTTCTCGCACATAGTAATTAGCACTTCCAAACATCTCGGTATTTCGGATAATATCGCGGATATAGAAATACCCAAATTCAAGCCCAACTGAATAGTCCAGTTTGCCGGATGGGCTGTCGTCGGGTCGATTATTTGAAGGAAAGAAATTATATCGAATACCACCTTTGGCCATCATCGTATAGGCTGGTCGGTGTGTTTTAGCGCATTTGTTGCCATTGGAACGGTAACGACCTGCACCTACTTCCATTTTTACAAAAGGCGTAGTCAAAAGGGTTTCTAAAAGGTCATTACTCTGTGGATCTACCGTAAATGCCGATCCACCACCAAAGCGGAGCACGCCGTTGTGATTGGCAATATTCATCGTCAAATCGGTGCCCAATCCCAAATTATTACCGATATTAGCAGCATCGGGAGCGGTGAAATAGAAGGCTGGTGCATCTAAGAATAAGCGCGGGCCATATTGCGCTTGTACAGTATAACTCGAAAAAAAACAAATGAAAATGATAAATGTAAAGTAAGAGTAACGCATAGTTTAAGTTTGTGTATGTTTGCGGCAAGATACATGTACGCTTGCTTTTGCTGCCTTGCAGATGTAAAAGTGAATTATACGTAACTATTCAGCTGCTAACCAAATTCCCTTGGTGAATGTATGTTTATTAGGCCGAATGAAGAACTGGCTCCAAATCCCGTAGGGATTATATGTTATTTTGTACGTTTTTTACATAAAATCCCTACGGGATTTGGGTAATTCCCTATTCAGCCTATAAACATATATTCCCTACGGGAATTTTTTGGCGGCGGCTGTATAGTTACAGTTATAGTATATTTAATATATTTAAAAATAGATAAAAAATGGTCTATAATTTCCAAATTTTGACAAAAAAATCAGAGATGCTCCCGCATTGGGCTTTGATTGCTCAATTGAATAACGCTGTAACAGCAGCATATCTCGACGAAGTGTTAGATGATATGATCGCTCACAAATACCGAATGGTCGTTGTGTTGGATGGCGAACATTGCGCCGGCTTGGCTGGAATATGGGTCGCTACCAAGATTTACAGCGGAAAATACCTCGAAATGGACAATGTAGTGGTGCATAAAGACTACCGATCCAAAGGAATTGGCACTTTACTTACCAATTATATTACCCAACTAGCGCTCCGTGAAGGCTGCAAAACCATGATGCTTGATGCTTATTTAGAAAACGAAAAAGCACATGCTTTTTACGAGCGCGCTGGTTTTATCAGACGTGGCTACCATTTCATCAAGACAATTGGAATAGACAACGCATAAGATTTAGCCTAGACCCACAAAACCACTTTGCCCCGAATCCTTATCCTTCGGCCAAATAGCATAAAGATTATAGACGATGGACAACACCTCGTCGTAGTTTTGGCGGCCCAGTGCCCTTTCTCCTAATTCTTTTAATTGTGTTGCTCGGCGAGGATCAGAGTACGCATTATCGGGTAACATAGCATAATAGTGAAACAACGATGCGACATACTGCGGATCTTTTTGCTTTATTTCCCAGGCTAAGGTTTCTAATTCCTTAATTTTTTGGCGTAAAATGGACGCATCACCTTCGTCTAAATAGCTGCGCTCGTTATCAATAATTTTATTGTAACGTTCGCTATTGGTGGGACTTGGGTATTTTTCAATAAAATAGGTGGTCTCTCGCTTGCAATCAAAATACGCTGTTTTTACCGATTCAATACGTGTATTTTGCAATGACAGATCCAAACTCTGTGCGATACGGCGTTTTTGTTCTTCAATTTGGTATTTTTTATCGCTCATATCATCGTCCCGCAGCGTGGCCAATTGTCCGCTGATGGCCTGTAATTCTTCTTCAATACGCTTTACCCTTGCTGCCATTTCAAAGCGTTCACTGCTTTCTAAATTTCCCATTTCTTTCCGTACGATGTACAATAAATCGCGTACTTCATCGCGTAATTTACCCAATAATACATGGCGTTCGGATGGATTGAACACGTTGTTGTACTCCTGTCCAGTCATAGCCAAATACGCGTTTACTTTGAGGTCGCGGGATTCGGACAGTTCGAGCGTAATTTCGACATCGGAGCCTTTAACGAGGTTGAATGGAATATCGCGGCCTTTTATTTCGATCACCCCAAGCGTTAGGCAGGAAGCGGGCGTTGCGCCTCTTTTCCCTTCTAATACATTGATAATCAAACGATCATCAGAACCTTTTTCGATGGTTTTACTAATCGTTTTGATAATCGTTTTGCGCAAAGGCAGTATCGCATTTTTATCAAAAATTGGCTCTAACTGTGTGGTTAAATTTTCAATATCATCTACTTCAATACAAATATCATTGGGCAATGGCTGGCCATGCAAATTGAATTTGCCGTGCATAATGCTCACCGGAGTAGCATCGGAAGGGATAATATTTTGGTATTTATCGTAGAATTTGAGCAAAAATGTATTGAAAATATCCCTGGTTAAAGGCAAAAGTTCAGAAATACGTTCTGCTGCGGGCTTCAAACCAGAATCATACCCACCGTCTTCACGGGTAATGCGGTATTGTGCTTCTTGCCATTCACCGTCTATCTGTGCCGTGAAATACTCCTGTGTTTCCTGACTTACTTTTTGATAAGCCGTTTTTACTTTGATCCGTACCTCGCCATTGGAAGGCATCGTATCCAAATCCTTTTCGTTGAGTTGAATGGTTTTGGTACCTGCATAAAACGCTGCGCCAACAGCAATGGCCGTGGTCGGATCGGTTTTGATATTGACGGGTATTTGTAGTATTTCGGTCAATCTGCGGCGCACATAAGGAATATAAGTGCTGCCGCCCACCAAAACGACCTGTTTAATATCCGAGTTTTTGAGGTGGTTACGGTCGATTAAGTCTTTGAGTAACGAAATCGTCCCTTCAATTTTATCGGCAATAACGCGTTCAAAATCGGTTCTGTTAATTGGTACAATGTATTCCAATTCCCAACCTTCGTCATCCTCAATTTCAAATTCTATTTCAGCCGATTCTGAAGAAGAAAGTTGAATTTTTGCTTGTTCTGCCTTGTAAAGCAGTTCAAAATACGATTTTTCTAAGCGTCCTCCCTTGTTTTTTAAATCGGCCAAAAGGTTGTTAAATTTGCCTTTACTCGCCAAAAAAGGCGCAATAAACTCATCAATAATCATGGTGTCAAAATCGAGTCCGCCAAGGTAATTATCTCCTTCGTGGTCGATGACACGCATATCACCGCTGTCCATCCGCACCAATGCCGCATCGAAGGTGCCGCCGCCGAGGTCATATACCAACCACTGCCCCTCCAAAGTTTCTCCTTCCACGGTATTGGCAAACGCAAGACTGGCCGCTACGGGTTCTTGCAACAACGCCACTTCCTTAAAACCAGCCTCATATCCTGCTTTTTTAGTCGCATTACTCTGAATGGTATCAAAAGATGCTGGAATAGTGATGACCACCGATTGAGGTTGTTGGCCATCTATCAAGAAGGTTTTTAACTCGCGCAATACGCAAGCAGACAAGTCGATAGGCGATTTTTCTGCTTTTAAGTTGGGAACATAATAATTTTCGGAAGTACCCATTTTGCGTTTGAAAAAGCCAAAGACATTGGATGGGTCTTTACTGACCAGCTCTTTCGCTTTTTCGCCTACAATCGTGCGCTCATTTCGGAAGGCCACCACAGAAGGTAATGTGTTTTTCCAACTGATTGGGCTTTTAAATATTTCTACTTTCCCTCCTTCATAATGTGCAATCAACGAATTGGTTGTACCTAGGTCGATGGCATAATTTATGGTTTTTGACATATTACAATTCCTTTTTGAAGGATCGTCATGCGTTCTCCTTCTTTAAAATAAATAATGGGTTTAATGACATCAGTAACAACAAGATCGCGTGTATTGTTCCCAACAATACTGGCTTCCACGTCGGTACGTGTTTCGTTATACGGCTCTCCGATCGGGTTGTGGGAACGGTATCCCATTTCCTCAAAAGTCTCTCGGATACGATCCAACGGGCGTTGTAGCGCGACTGCATCGGGGATGCGCTGCATTTTTTTCTCCAGTTCAAAAAACTGGTTAAGTATTTTTAGGTGGTTACTGTGTGGCATTGCTATACATTTTGTTGCAAAGATAAGGACATATTCTTTACTGTTTTATGCTTGTTTTCTTTGAATAGTAGTGATTAATCCGAGGTAGAGTTGGCCAACGATAGACGCATCGTATTCTTTGATGGCTTTTTCGCGGCCTAGCATACCCATAATATGTTGATTTTCAAGGTCTTTTGTGCAACAATTTAACATGGTTTGGTAGAGTGCTTCGGCATCTTTTATAGGGACAATATAGCCAGTTTTGCCGGGCACAACGGTTTCTTTGCAACCGGGAGTATCTGTTGTAATTAATGGTTTACCCATCGCCATTGCTTCCAATAATACCTTGGAAAGTCCTTCGCGGTACGATGGCAATACAATCCAATCGGACTGAGCAATGATTGGCCGAACATCATCTGTTGCGCCTTTATAATGGATAAATCCCTTTTGTACCCAATTAATGAGTTCATTCCGTTGAATATGAGCAGGGTTCTCGTCGTCTAAATGACCTAGTACCCAACATTGAGCAGTAGGGAAAGATTGGCGTAATCGGCCTGCAGCCTCCGCAAATTCCCTTAGTCCTTTGTCGTATAATAATCGGCCTAACAACGTAAAAACTGGCCCATCTGTTAATTCAGTTTTGGGCAATGGGCTAAAAAAAGTCGTATCAATACCACACCCCGGTACGCGCAGTGTTTTTGAGGGATGAATCATCTTTTTAGCGACCATCAAATCCAAATCTTCTTGGTTTTCAAATACGACTTTTTCCGTTTTTAAAAAAGAAAACCGATACAACCACCGTGAAATAAAAGGAATTATGCCACGATGCAAAAAAGTATAACCTAGGCCAGTAACCACACAGACGGACGGTATTTTAGCCAGCCAAGCCCCCAAATTACCCCAAATATTCGCCTGTACACCATAATGAATGACGACATCAGGTTTCAATGCTTGATACACGGTTTTAAACTCATGGATCATACCAAGTGATGCCGTAATACTAACACTGTTGCGCCTAAAGGATTGAAGACCAATAAATTCGATACCAGGTTCGTGCATCAGTGCGCTCACCGATTCATCCACAGGGGCAATAACTACGATTTTATAGCCCGCTTGGTGTAACGCCCTAATAACAGGTAGTCTGAAATTATAAATTGACCATGCCAAATTACCCACCAAAGCAATAACGCCTTTGTGAGGCGTGGCAGTTACTGTTTTAATATTGCTTTGTTGATCGCTGTGCATTAAATTTTTGGTCAATATTGAAAAGCATCAGGGCATTGCAGCCGACTAAAACTATGATTTGGGCAATAGCAAAAAAGCGCAGCATGGTTAATATAGACCCGCCGATAATAGACAAATACAAACATATTATCATTGTACTGGCCATTAATAATGCAGTGACAAAGTAAAGGTGCACTTTTCCTATGACAAAAAAGCCCATCATGGTTGGGTTACTTAAAAACTTGATAGCGGCCCAAAGTGCAATGATGGAGGCAATTTGGCCTGCAAAGTTCCAATCTTTTCCTAAAACAAAAGAAAATATTTGTGCGCCAAATAAAAATAGTGGTACAAAAAACAATACAGCAGGAATAATCCATTGTAACCAATGCTTTATAATAACTTGAATATCAAATAGTTGTTGGTTGAATAAGTCATTAAAATGGCGTAAATTATAAGGGGTTAAAGCGGCTTGTACCAGCGAGAGCGGCGCACTACAAACCCGCAATGCCAAAAAACAAGCCGCAGATTCATAAGCACTATAGTACCGTGCAATAACGAGCACCATCGCCTGCTCGGAGAGGCTCGCCAACAGGTTGCCAGCGGTGAGGTAAAATCCGGTGCTTTTATGCGATTTTAGTAATGATTTCCATTCAGTTGGTGCCCATTTTAGCGGAAATATAGGCAGTGTAACGCGGTTAAACAGCACTAAAAGCGGCACTAAACTACCCAATAACAAGGCCGGCATCAACCAATCATCACCCCCGAGCCAACCCAATACCACTGCTCCGGGATAGGTAAGGACTGCCGCTAAAAGCCGTGTTTTGTTTTGTTCCGAAAAAGCATGCGAGGCAGCCAGCCAACTCATCGTTAATTGCAAAATACCTTGCGATGCAATTATAAAATACAGGAGTAATACATCAAGTGCGGAGCGCAAATGGATCCAATGTAAAGCCACTAAAATAGGAATAATCAGCGCCGAAATGCTTAAATGCGATACTAAGCCCAACTGAAACAGCCCCGATCGTTCTTCCGGCGTTTTGGCTTGGTACAAAGCGATATCGGTGCGTAATTGAGAAAAAGAAAGCACCATATTGGTCACCACCAACGCAATACTCCAATCGCTGATGGCAGCAGGCGAGTACAGCCGAGTGATGATGGGGATACACCCAAAGGTCATGGCTTGCGCGAGGATATTGCCCAATAAAAGGCGGGGAAGGACTTTTGACATAAATTGGGAGGAAGGGCAAAATTACGTCAAAATTATGATTTTAGGGGTTTTGGGGTGATTTCATTTGAATTGAGTGTAGGATATTGGGGTCTAATTCATTTGCCAGAGAGCCCCGGAACCTTGCTTTCTATATGTAGCCGACCCAGAATGGGTCAAATGTTTATAGATCAATGTGGATAAAAATGTATTCGACCCTGTAGGGGTCGCACCCCAACCTACCCATGCTTTTGCTATAAACATTTGACCCATTCTGGGTCGGCCAATTGCTGTAAATATACTGAAAATAGGGCATTAACCCCCTAAAAACTTAGCCAGCAATTCCCCAACTCTACCGCTGCACCATCTGCACCTGTTTTACCCCAATCTTCCCTTTTTCCGTCTTTATTTGTACCCAATACGAGCCAGCAGATAATTCAGAAAGGTTGACGGTTTGGTTGGTTTGTTGCGTCAGGTTTAGGCTCTTTACTACTTTACCACTCAAGTCAGTGACGCTCAATAGGGTAGGGTAGTCATCGGGTTCTTCAAAATTAAGTTGGATGATACCGGTACTTGGATTTGGACTGATCTGGAATTGTGCTGTGATTTTTTCGGCAGAACGGGCAAGTGCCGTCACTTCATTGGCATTGATCAGGCGTACTAATTCCGCAAAATTGTTTAATTCTACCACACCAGAGAAGCAAATCAGCACAAATTCTGCTTCCGATGCTACAATAACGACTAAATCTGTCACGGTACTTTCTTCGCTTTTAGCCAGTATTTTTACATTATCCTTGCCATCGCGGACGGTGAGTAATTCGTCGAAATCTTCATTAGGCGCCAATTCAAGTGCTTCCCTAAACAATTGTTTGGATTGATCGGTCTTTTCAGCAGCCAACATGCTTAGGCTACCCAGGTTTTTTACAATTTTTTGTACTTGTTTCCAGTCGGAGTCTTTGATGTCTGTTTTCATCGTGGATTCAAACAAATCTTTACTCAGGAAAGCGTAGGTAAATCCGCTCTCTTTTTTGTATTTGTTGATAAAATCGTTAAAGGGTTGCTCTTGGGCAAAAAGAGCGCAGTTCATCAGCAAGGCGGCTGATAAGAATAGATACATTTTTTTCATAGCAATTAATTTAAAAATGAAAGGTATGGGTACGAGACGGATGTGTGGGTGGGAATGTTACAGATGTACACTGTTTCTCTGTAAAAAAAATATAAAACCAAATATATAAAAATATCGGAAGAAAGAGTTGCTCAAATAATCGAAGAGTACCTGAATAAGTAAAAAGCCCATTAACGTATGACTGCCAAGCGGCGGGAAATGCCAACGCTCAAAAGCCCTCGCACCTGCCGCCTGCCGCTATGCCACCGTTCTGGTGAAACCATCTATGTAATAAATAGATGGTCACATAGTCATCCTCATTCTTTAAATGCAGAAAAAAGCACAGAAAATGCTATTTTTACCTATTTTTGCGCTAAAATTTTAGAAAATGGCAAAAACTCATATTCGATTCGAATGGGCAGCCAAGAAGATGCTTCGGGACAAAAAGAACTTTGGCATCCTCGAAGGCTTTCTCTCCGAACTCTTGGGCGAGGACGTAAAAATCGAGGGACTTTTGGAAAGCGAAGGTAACCAAGAGGAAGAAGACGACAAGTTCAATCGAGTTGACTTGTTTGCTGAAAACTCGAAAGGCGAACATATCATCATTGAAATCCAGAACACAAGGGAGTTGGATTACCTCATGCGGATGCTTTTTGCCACGTCAAAAGCAATAACTGAATACCTTCCCGAAAGTGCTAAATACGGGGAGATAAAAAAAATTATCGCAGTCAGTATCGTTTACTTTGAACTGGGTAAAGGCGAGGACTACGTTTATGTTGGGCAGACGAAGTTTAAAGGATTGCATACTAAAACGGAATTGCAATTGACGAGCGCACAGAAAAAATTACTCGGCAAGCCGACGGTTCATCAAACGTATCCTGAATACTACCTGATACGCACGACGAAATTCAATGACATCGTGAAAGATACGCTGGACGAATGGATTTATTTTTTCAAGAATAGCGAGGTATTAGATGAGTTTAGAGCAAAGGGAATGAGTGAAGTAAGAGAAAAGTTGAAAATAATGAACCTGCCAGATGACCAAAAAAGAAACTATAATAAATATTTGGAAAGACTGCATGATGAAGCAAGTTATGCCGAGACTATAAAAATAGAAGCGGAAGAAGCCGGAGCAAACGCGGCAAAAAAAGTTGAAGATGAGTTTAGGGAGGATGAAAGAAATAAAACAGGACGAGCAATAGCAAAAAACCTTATCAAAATGAATTTCCCTGATGACCAGATTGCACAAGCAACAGGATTAAAAGTTGAAGAAGTGATGAAACTTCGGGTGGATAAATAAAAACAGGGGTGCGTGATAAATCCGGGGCATATTATTTTATTGATGCAAACAATGGATTTCAATTCAATTGTCGGGGTGACAGAAAATATCTTAGGCGTATGGGGCTGTATAAGCAGCAAAACTGCGCAAGAATCATAGCCCAAACCCCTAAAAAACTGGAATAAAAAAATTAATTTGTTCTTACGCTTGCAAATATAAAACACATTACTATATATTTGCAGCGTACTTCAATGGTTTGCTCATTATTTCCAAATTATAATGACTGCTTTATACGCTTTTTTCATTTATATTTTATTAATATTCTTTGCGCGTTTTACATGTTCTAACGGGTTGGTTTGTTGTGTTTGCGACAAAATGAATGGTAGTGGCAAAGCGGGTTTTCACGCAATAGAAGGGTATTAGGAGGGAGTGACAGCAAACCATAGTTACCTGCATTGCAAAAACGGCGGAATTTATACCTACGAACCTGACACTCATAAACAGTTTATCAAGGTATACACCATTTAGAATTTGGATACAGACCATACTGTTAAAGAAATGTTAACGGGATATTTTTTGCTTTATATTTTCAATTTATATCATTACTTTTGTAAGTAATTTAAATATCA
>JBEAVK010000316.1:0-18437 GCA_041160955.1 Bacteroidota bacterium | reverse complement strand
CACGAGGAGGGCGAAATGCGGGACATTTTAACCGACGAGCAACGAAGCCAGATCAGAAAAGCAACAGCTCAACCCGTCAAAATTGATTGGAAAGACCACTAAATACTTAAAACTCATCGATTTAGAATTTTGATGCTTCACGCCTACGCGTGAACAAACTAATTTCACTTTTATGAGTAACCATGCACTTAACTATTAGCGCTAAATTTGCAACATAACCTCAAGTTAAAAAAGAGACACTGCAACCCCACTTCAATGTGTTGCTAACTGCTGTATCTATTCCAAATGATTATCATTCGCAAACACACAATTATCTTTAAATTTTTTTTTTATGAAAAAACTACTCCGTCAACGTAGTACTCAATTTGCTTTAATTATCGCTTCGGCTATTGCTCTATTAGCCAATTCTGGTAATCCGCCGAATGGCAAAACCGGTGCGCCATTTGATGGTGCTTGTACTGATTGCCACGGCGGGAACAATCCCAGTGGCTTTGATGGATCGGTAAGTGTAGAAGGACTTCCCGGCACAATTGTACCAGGTACCACATACCCGCTTACCCTGAGAATGACAGCCACTGCAGGAAACCCTAACCGTGGTGGTTTTCAATTGGTTGTTGTAGATGGTAATAATAATAATTATGGCGATTTGACAGGACTTACAGCCAATGGTGTCGGTACGGAGACTTTTGGAACGAGAGAATACATGGAACATCGCAATCCTAAAACTTTTGCTGCTGGTAGCGGTGCCGAAATCAGCTGGATTTTTAATTGGACAGCAGGAGGCGCAGCCCCTGGAAATACGGCTAAGTTTTATTTTATTGGAAATTTTTGTAATGGTTCTGGCTCAAGTGGCGATTTTTCTAAAATAGAAAATTTGACTGTTCCTGTTGAAGCAGCTGCTACTATTACAGCCGAAATAACAGGAACAACAAATGTCTCTTGCTTTGGTGGTAATAACGGTAATGCTACGGCAGCAGGATCGGGAGGCTCTGGCACTTATACCTATTTGTGGAGCAATGGTCAAACAGCTGCTACGGCCACTAATTTGGCAGCAGGTAACTATACCGTGACTGTTAGCGCAAGTGGTGCAGGCACAGGCACAGCCATTGCTAATATATCACAACCAACATCAGCACTTACAGCACTTACAATTGTAGAAGGTGCTATTTCTTGTGCCAGCCCTACTACCACCATTACAGTAAATGCAAATGGAGGCACTCCTTCATATTCATATTCTTGGTCGAATGGTAGCAATGACAATCCACTCACTGTGAGCGCGGCAGCAACTTATACAGTGACTGTTACCGATGGCAATAACTGTACAAGAACGGCCACTGCTGTTGTTGCTGCTAATACTACACTACCAACAGCGGTAGCAACGGGATCTACACAATCTTGTACAAGTAATTCAACAACAGTGAGCGGTATGGGGTCATCTACAGGTGCCAATTTTGCTTATCTTTGGACGGCTCCTCCAGGAGGCAGCATCCTATCAGGAGGAACAGCACTCACTGCAACAGTATCAGGTGCTGGTACTTATACATTACAAGTTACGAACAATACAAATGGCTGTACCAGAACTGCTACTGCTGTTGTAACCACTCCTACACTACCTGTTGTAAGTACGAGCGGCACCATCCTATCATGTACCAACCCAACGGGACTGATTACGGCGTCAGCGGTAGGTAATTTTAGTTACAGTTGGTCAGGCCCAAGTTTTAGTTCTACTCTACAAAATCCAACGGTTACACAAGCAGGTACTTATACGGTAACCGTCACCTCTTTGGCCAATGGTTGCACTGCCACTGCTACGGCTACTGTTACTACTAATATTGCACTACCCAGTTTGAGTGTAGCCACCACTACGGCTACCTGTACTAGTCCATTATCCAATGCAACAGCAAGCAGTAATGCAGCCGTAGAGTTCAATTGGACTTGGGCAGGTGGAGGCAATTCCACACAAGCCACCATACCACTCAGCCCAGGAGTGGTTTACACTGTAGTGGCCACCAATCCAGCCAATGGTTGTACCAGTTCGAGTACCGCTACTTATTCGGGCAATACAACACCGCCATCTGCAAGTACTGTAGGGGGTACATTGACCTGCGGTACAACCCAAATTACAGTACCATCTTTCACAAATGCCACTAATCCAACTTATGCATGGACCGGTGCAGGTATTGTTTCAGGTAGCAATGCTAATATTATTACAGTAAATACGCCGGGTACTTATACGGTTATAATAACCGATATAGCCAATGGTTGTACCAACTCATCAACCGCTACCGTAGCGCAAGATATTACATTGCCCACTGTATCCATTGCGCCGCCTGCTCTGCTCACCTGCAATAGCGTTACTACCGTGATTACAGGAAGCAATACAGCATCCGGCACTTTTAGTTATCAGTGGGCTGGCCCAATGGTAGTTTCAGGAGCAAGTACGCTTACGCCTACGGTAAGTGCACCGGGTACATATACCGTAACCACTACCAATACAACAAACAGTTGTACATCTACTGCAAGTACCATCGTAGAGCAATCAACCCCGGTGGCTGTAAGCATCTCCAATTCGAGCAATGTATCTTGTTTTGGAGGAAATAATGGAACGGCTACTCCAACAACAAGCGGCGGTATAACACCATACGCTTTTCTTTGGAATAATACATCTACCACAGCCGCTATAACAGGGTTGGCCGCAGGTGGTTATATCTTGACCGTAACCGATGGTGGTGGCTGCACAGGAACAGCAGTGGTTCAAATACTGCAACCAGTCGCGCCCCTTGTTGTAAGTGCAAGTGCAACAGCAATAACAGGTGCAGGACAAAGTAATGGTACAGCAACGGCTAATCCAAGTGGTGGTACTTCGCCTTATGTTTATCTTTGGAGTAATAGTGCCACTACTCAAACGATTGAAAATTTATCGGCAGGCGTATATACCGTAACTGTTTTGGACAATAATGGTTGTTCTAGTCTTCAAACAGTCAATGTCAGTGCATTTAATTGTTCTTTCACAGCGAGCATTCAGTCCACTAATATATCTTGCAATGGCCAAAACAACGGAACAGCAAGCGTTACTGTAGGCAGTGCAAGCAATCCAATTGTGTATCAATGGTCCAACCAAGCCTTTACATCATCTGTAAGTAATTTAGCACCAGGTGTATATACCGTAACGGTTACTGATGCCACCAATTGCCCTGTTATATTATCTGTTAGTATTAGCCAGCCCCCTGTTTTGGCGGTCAGTATTTCCACAACAAACATAACGGCTATCGGTGCTACAAACGGTACAGCGGCTGCGGATGCAAATGGAGGAACAGCACCTTATACCTATTTATGGTCGAATGGAACCACTTCACAAACGGCTAACAATTTGGCAGCAGGTACTTATACCGTAACGGCTACGGATAACAATGGCTGTACTTCTACTCAAAATGCCTTTATCAATGCCTTTAATTGCACTGGTGTTGCCGTACTTAATGCAACCAACGCGAGTTGTGCAGGGGCAGCAAATGGAAGCATCAATGCGGTGTATGTCGGTGGCCAAATGCCCATCACTTATGCATGGAGCAATGGCCAAACGACCCAGTCCGTTACCAGTATTTCAGCAGGTGTTTATACCGTAATTATGACAGATGCCAACGGATGCGCCGTATTGGATACTGCTATCGTAACCGAACCAGCACCATTGGTTGCCGAAATAGGTGCAATTACGAATGTAACTTGCCCTGACCAACAAACAGGATTTGTAGTCATCAATGTTACAGGAGGTGGTACACCACCTTATTCGTTTACCTTCCCTGCTGCTGGTCAAAACTTGCTGGGTGTTGGTATTTACACCCCTACGGTTACCAACTCGAATGGTTGTACCACATTGGCCAATTTCTCTATCCTAGCCATTGATACCGTACCGCCTACCATAACTTGTCCAAGCAGTATTACACAATGTGACTCTGGTTTCAATACTAATTTTGGCTTACCATCAGCAGTGGACAACTGCCTTGCAACTGGCATACAATACGCCATTATTCAAGGGCTGCCTAATAATTCTTATTTCCCAGCAGGCACCACGACTCAAGTCTATCGGGTAACCGATAATGCGGGCAATAGTTCCACCTGCTCCTTTACCATCACTACTTATCCTTTGCCCGATGTTCAAGGCTTACTATTTGGCAATGATTTGGACAATACCGGAGTTGGGTTTATCAGTATTACACCAATTGGCACGCCTCCATTTACTTTTGATTGGAGAAAAGATAACCAGCCTTTCGCTACTACGGAAGACTTGACTGGCCTTTTTGCTGGCAAATATGCACTCACAATGAAGGATTCCAGCGGATGCGAAACCTCATTATCTGTCATTACGATTGACAATGTGGTAAATACTACTACTCCGTTTCAGTCAGCAGGTATTCGCCTTTGGCCCAATCCTGTGACGAATGAAGGGTTATTGAACATTGAAATGAACAATATTGAGCCCGTTTCTTTACTCATTGTGAATAATACGGGTCAATCTATGGTCAACCAACAGCAATTTGACACAGTAACACAAGTCGATCTTTCAAAACTTGCGCCTGGTATCTATTTTGCTATTTTAGTGGACAAACAAGGCAAACGCTTTTACGCATCTTTTGTGAAGCCGTAATAACAGCATTTTAAGAGGATAAGCATAAACTTAATAGTATGGTTTATGTTTAGGAACGAGACAACAATAAGTTAAGTACTTTTGGCCAATTCATTTTGGCTATTGTTTTCTCGTTCCTTATCCTTTTTACAAATAGATTATCATGGAAAATAACTGGAATCAACTCACCCCCGAAGAGGAATACGTCATTGCAGAAAAAGGCACTGAACGGGCGTTCACAGGAGAGTATAATAATTTCAAAGGCAATGGTATATTTGTATGCCGCCGTTGTAATGCGCCACTCTATAATTCAACCGACAAATTTGACTCGGGATGTGGATGGCCTTCATTCGATGATGAAATAGAAGGCGCTATCACACGACACGTTGACAGCACTTTTGGTATGAAAAGGGTGGAAATATGTTGCGCCAATTGTGATGGTCACTTGGGACACGTATTTAGTGGAGAAAGATTGACTTCTAAAAACACACGACACTGCGTTAATTCTTTATCTATTCGATTTATTTCCGCAGAAAAATTGCAAGAAAACAAGTAAATTATTACTTTTTTATAAAAACAAACCCGGTAATGAGTGATGATCGCTCCTTACCGGGTCTATTGAAACTACTAGTTTTCTTCAGCCTCCTCAGATGCTTCTTCGGCTTCTTCTTCAGCCTCTTCAGCAGCTTCTTCTACCTCTTCTTCTACTTCTTCAGCAGCTTCGTCTGCTGCCTCATTTGGGTCAAGATTGATTAATTCTTCGCCATCTACAAATGTAGATTCGATTTCGATGTTGTCAGTAACAAATGTCATGATGTAATAAAATTTTGTGGTGAAAATAATGCCACAAAGTTATTACAACTGCATAGGTTGTTCGTTAAGAGAATATGAACGCTATATAAAGTAATCGTACAAAAAGTACCTTACCAAATTGCAATGCCCAATGATACATTGAATACCAAATCCGGCACCGTTTTCACCCCTTCTCTCCGCTCAAAAGTAAGTCCACTAAGGAAACCCGTCAATTCTGAGTCCGAAGGAAAATCAATGGCAATATTGCGTTCTTTCACCCCGATTCCAAGATAAGTATCCAGTACGAAGCGCCGTTTTGCCCCAAAGCACCACTGCAAACCCGATCCCAAATTGCCCCCCTTTATAATTATATCTCTTTGTACTAATTTTATCTCCTCAAACTGCCCGCCTTGGCGGCTAACGTTTTTATAGGAAAAGTGGTTGATATTGTTGTATTTACCTTCAATTCCTGCGTAAAAACTGCATTTATCACCTAAATAATAATAATATTTCAATGTACTCCTCCAACGAAGTCCCCGATAAGATTCACCTGCATGATCGGCGACTGGAATAGCATCAAAAAATGCGCCGCCATTTACATCAAAACTCCACCGTCGCGCTAAACGCACCTCTGCACCTACTCCATAAGATTGTTGAAAAATATTGATCAAGGTAATCATATTTGTTCTTATAGAAACCCTAGGAATATAAAAACTTGGATCAACCTTGCTTTCCTGTGACCATAAAAGCACTGGTGTTAAACAGCATAAAAAGAGTAATATCCTCATTTATTTTACAATTTGCCCAATTCTACGGATATTATTCATGTCTGAAATATCAAAAATCTGAAAATCAGTCTTTGTCGCCACAAACATTTTGTCACCATCCACAATTAAATCGGTAGGATCGGTCATCTGGATAGACAAACTGGTCTTCACCAATTGTTCCGGGTTACTAATATCAAATACTTCCAAACGATCCGTACCTTCATCACAGACAAAGAGATAATTATCTTTGTAGCCCAAACCATTAGGGGTATTCAAAGTATAAGTACCCACTTCTTGAGGATTTCTTCTATCGATGATATTATACACAATCAATGCACTCCGCGAGGAACGAAACCCACAAATATTTTCAATAATCTTGACCGTTGAATAAGCATAAAAACCCTTTACAACAACCGGATCGCAACCGTTAGATAACTCTAGTGTACGATCTGTTTTTGACAATAAAGCGGGTAAAGCAGGATCAGAAATATCTAAAATATACAAAGATGTAGTAGAGCCTAAGAAAATGGTATTATCGTAAATATTGATCGTCTCCAAACCATAATCGGTGGTCAATGTATGTACTAACAACGGTTTGTTGGGATTACTAAGGCTATACGTTTGTACTTCGTTCAGGTTGAGTACATACATATAACCTTGATAAGTAGCGAACCGAGTAATAGACCCCGATTTGCCGCCTTCGGAACTGGCAAATTCTGCATCTTGTGTACAGGCAACCATGAGCATAAAAAAACCTAAAAGTATCTTTTTCATAAGTATAAAATAATTTTTTTAGTTAGAAGTAATACATTTTGCATCGGTGAGTTGGGCATCTTCCCAGTCAATAACAGCACCTTTGGAAGCATCTACGCATTCAAAAATACCATTGTAGAGCAATGGATAAAGTACTGGATTAAGTACATTTTCGCTTCTACCCACTTCTTTAATTTGCTGAAGATCGGAAATGTCAATGGTGACTAAATCCGTCCAACTATCCGCATATAAATACTGCCCCGAAATGGTAAAATCAGTGATGGCTGGAATATTCAAAAAAACGAAATTCACAGTATTCAAAGAATCGCTGATATCGAACACATGAATACCTTTCCGTTGCTCCAATATAAAAAAAAAGTTGCCCTTCAAAAATATAGTCCCCGATGCTGTAATCTCCTCCGGCGGTAGGCTTTTGATATTTTTAAGTTCATCTAAAGCAATGTATATAGGTCTTTTACCCATACCATCATAAAACTCAAGCGGTGGTTTGTCACAACTGTAGAAAAGTAACGCCCATGCGATATAGAAATAGTGTAGTTTTTTAAACATAGTTTTGTAGTTTCAATGGTATATACGCTATTTCGATACTTAACGTTGGGTAGCGCACCCAATTAAGCACCTTCCCATTCCGGTTGCCGGTACCGCAACCAAAATTTTTGCATTATTTTCAATTCATAAGGAAATTTGTAAATACCACTTTTATACCGCCAAGAAGATAAAACTTTAATCGTTTTTCGCTGAAAACCGCTGAGTTTAATGTCAGAAGTGGTTGGGTAATAGGCGTTTAACACCGTTTCAAACTGCCGAATCCGATCGACCATAGCAGCAGTGAGCCAAGGTGTAAGCGGGTTGCGCCTGAGGTCAAATTTTTCCCATTGAGGCAAAAGCCAATCTTCCAGTGTTTCGGGAAACTTAAAACCGGCCTCCTGAATTCGTTGGTAAAGATCGGAACCCTCCGTAGGCACTGGCGAATAGATATAAATAATGATTTCGGTATCTGGATTTACTTCTTTTACCGCTTTGATAAAGTTAATATCGGCCTCTATTTGCCGCCATACCTGCTCCGGTGAATCGGCTGGCATACCCAATACAAAAGAATATTCAGGAATAATACTAAACTTGTGCATCCGCGCAGCAAAACTTAGGATTTGTTTGCCTGTTTGTTTACCGCCTTTGTCCATTTGTTTTAATATTTCATCATTACCGGTTTCTGCACCAAAAAAGATCATTTTACAACCCGAGTCGCGCATCAAAGTAAGTGTCTCATCCGAAAAACTGTCCATCGTATCTATACGTGCTTCCCCCCACCATTGCATCCCCTGGCCTAGCATGAGTTCGCTAAAGGTACGTACTCGTTTCTCGCTAACAAAGAAATTATTGTCGTGAAATTCCACAGCATCGGCCTGCCAGTGCTCTTTCACAAACATCACATCTCGAAAAATAGCCTCCGCAGACTTACCCCGCCAGCGTGCTTCATAGATAGGCACTACTGCGCAAAATGAACACTTAAAAGGGCAACCCATACTACTATGATAGGCCAAAGTACGTTTCCCTAGGTAAGTACGGGGCAAATAACCTTCCAACGGATAAAATTGATCCAAATAATGGTATGGCAGCACTGGAAGCGCGTCTTGGTCGAGCAATGCCTCTTTTGTGTTTTTTATAATAACACCTTCTTCGGTTTTCCATATTAAGTTCTGAATAAACTCGTATGGCTTTTTAAATATTAACGCATCCAAAAGCGCTGGAAATGCTTTATCACCTGGGCCATCTACAATAAAATCGACGCACCCACTCTCCATGACTACCCGGAATTGGTTGGATGCAAAATAGCCGCCCCAGACCGTGACCACATGAGGATAGCGTTCTTTAATTTGTTTTGTATATGGAATAGCCTGTTGTAATTGAGGGCCAGGCATCACCGTACAGCCCCAAAAACCGTACTCTCCTGTTGCAAAATAAGCATTGATCTTCTGCCAAGGATCTGTTTCTTTATTGCCATCCACAATAACAAATTCAAATTGACCATAAATAGAAGCGCCAACTTGCAAAATCGAATTGGGGATACGATGCTTGGCATTTGCGCTGCGTGGATTGAAGAGTACTACTTTATGCATATCGTTTTTATTGTTATCAAAAATGGGTATTATTTACCTAAAAAACCAAGTAATAATGTTCTATTTGTTAATAAATCTCTAATTTAAGCACCCTAAAGGGCAATTTTATCAAATATTTTGTAAACGAACAAAAATTCGGTTATTTTTTTTGTTACCTAGACACGAAGGTACGTCAGAAAGTCGTTCTCTGCAAATGAGTAGAGAAAGCAGGCAGTAATAAAGATTGTTTTCATTTGGTTTTTAAGCCGCTCGGTCGCAATGGTAGAGCGGTTTTAAACAGTAAAATCCATCCTCATTTGTGGGATGTTCAGATAAAGAAGAAGATTGTTTTCATTTGGTTTTTTGGGGTTTTCCACCCTGTCGTAAGGCAGGGTGGTTTCCAAAAAAAGTCTTCAAAAAAAACCGATTACACACAGTAAAATCCATCCCTATTTCTTTGGGATGTTCAGATAAAGAAGAAGATTGTTTTCATTTGGTTTTTTGGGGTTTTCCACCCTCGCCGTAAGGCAGGGTGGTTTCCCCCAAAAAAATATTTTATTTATTCCCAATTTACCACTGAAGATGCATTATCTTTGCGCCCCTATACTGAGTGTGTACATTAATATAGGTATAATTATCTTTCCCAAATCATACACTCAGTGCTTTAATCCGCTAATTTTAGTTCGCACTAAGGTTAAAAATTAGAATGCCCTGCTTTTCGATCGAAAAGCAGGGCTTCTTTTTTGCAAAAATATATGTTCTACATAGGGATTATACTATCATATTTTCACAAATTTCACTATCTTTTCTATTTGCCCATCTACCCAATACTGCACCCAATAGACTCCATTTGCCCAAGAAGTACAGTTGATTTGGTATTTACCATTATCATTAGCAGCCACCAATGCTACACGCTTGCCTGAAATATCGGTAACAACTATATTTGACTTTTTATTAAGGCTGGCTTTTTGGGTCAATATGGTCAAAGTTCCACTAGAAGGATTCGGGCTAATGACAAGATCCACACCTATATTTGGCAAAGTTGAGACCGATGAAGTTGCTTTTTGAACAAAATCGTCCCCTACCCTATGCTGTACGGTATTGGTTACGATACGATCATCGTCTCCTAAATTCAGGTATGCCGTATTCAATACATCTGTTCCAAGCGGTACATCAGACCTAAGTTTTACATAATACCCTACAAATCCAATGGTGCTATTTACATTTGGATTGTTTACTGGTGGCAAATGTAGATCAGTAAATGTGATTTTAATGTTCGAGCCAGTCCCTTCAAACTCAAATGTGTAAGGAAAATTACTCGCCCCAATACTAAATGTAGATAAATCAAACCACTCCGAAAGCGTATCCCTGATAACCACCGTATTAACCGAATCCGCAGTGGTATTCAAAAAATTGATTTCATAATAAATATAGGACTCCGCTTCAATAAAGTGTTCAGCGCCATATCCTGTAGGGAAAGCAATTTTTTGGTTAACTAAAAATGAATTAGAATTCTCCTTACAGTCTATATCCACCCACGTATCGCCTTCATTTTGTGTAAAAACATTAATTAAACCAGTTTGAAAAACCGTTCCATTACAAGACTCAATCGCCACCGATGGCTTAGAAGCACCCGGGTGGTATGCTACTTGATCCACTTCCATACGCCAAGTAGATCCATTATATGGTACAAGAACATTCATCGATTGTCCTGCTGCTAGTGGCCCTACATTCCCTTGATGTACCATTACTAAATCCTCGATAACAATATACTCAACACTTTCCGTCATATCGCCAGTTCCTACGTTTGTAATCGTAAAACGCAATGAATCATTTTCGCAGCTCGCAGCCAGTTCTATACTTGCGCCCGACCAAAGTATATTTACCGGTAAACAATCACCTGGCGGATAAGCAGTTGCTTTAGCACAATGGGTTTGCCCCGCAACACTGCCGCAATCAAGAAAAACATCTACACCAAAACTACCACAACCACCAATAGGAACATTGCCAATTGCAAATCGAAATGTATTATTGCCTAAGGCGGTATAAGGTATTCCAGCACCTAACACTGTCAAATAACTATCAAACTCAATATCAATATAGGCATCAATGGCTACTTCGGTTCCTCCATTACAATAGTTTGTATAATAGGTATTATCAAAGCAACTACGCAAAGATGGTGTCGAAAAATTAACATTTATAGCGGCACAATTATAATTGGCCACGAGGGGCAAATCCAACAGAAGGGTCTGATTTGCTATACAATTCAAGGAGTAAGAGGACTGACAGCCCGCCCAAAGGTCATTTGGTAATAAGTTGGAAACAGTATAAATACCCGCTGTAAGTCTTTTACGATAAGTGCCATCGGGGTTGGAAGTAGTGTAGAATTTGTTGTTTTGTCCATCTTCAAATTGTACAATGAAACCACCCAAAGGATTACTCGCGGGACTCAAAAGACAAGTACCGTCGGTGTCTTTTGCTACAACACCTTTCACCAATGCACAACCCGTCGGTGCGCCTACCACCGTATAAGAACCCGTGACCGTTTTATTATTTGCATCAGTAACCGTTACAGTATAAGTACCATCGGTGAGAGAGGTCAAATTTGGGGTCGTTGCACCTGTGTTCCAAAGATAGACCAGCGGGAGCTTTGCGCCCAGTACATCCGGCCATAATACGTCTTCATCAGCACAAGTAAGTGCTGGAATGTATTTCATTGCTAACAAAGGATCGCAAGCATAATTTTTATTAACTATTTCAACGGGTACTTCACAATAATTAGCGTTACCATATTGATCTTTTGCCCAAAGTTCAACAAGTTGAATACCTAGATCGATACACTCAAATACCACAAAATTTTGTGGTGAGCCATTTTGATTCAGAGGAAATCCTGTTCCAGTGCCTGATTTACGCACACCAATCACGATAAATGGTGTGGGTGAGTAATTATCTTCTGTGTATTGTAAAAAGTCAGATGCCCAAATTTGGATACTACCCGTAGGCACCATACTTGCCGATAATCCATTTATGCAAACAACCGTTGGTTCTTTATTATCCGTTATTTGGATATTGTAGATGTTGCTACTTGATATACTTCCATTTGTAGCAGTGAGCATGATTTGATGATTACCATAAGGCAACTGTGCATCAGTAAAAATGCCGGGCTGTAGTATATTATCCCATTTAATCGAAATGGAATAAGTAGAATCATTGTTCATTATTGACTGCAAGGCAAACCGATATTTTTGGTTTGCAACTACTGGTCTGTTATCAAATGTAGCCGTTTCAGTGCCTGTGTAGCCTGGATTTGCGGCGTTATTTACCAACAATTTACCACTAGCTGGTTGATTCGTGTTCGTTAACGCAGTTTCCTGAGTTCCATCGCCGTCGAGATCGAGCAAAAGGACATAAGAAAAAGTTAGGCTACCACCACAAGTATTTTGCAATACAAATTCAGGTATAGTTGCCTCTGCAAGATTAGTTGGCCCTTGTTGTAGCGGATCGTTAAACGCGGGATCAGCCCAAAGATTTCCATCATTAGTAGAAAAATCATGCACTTTTATAGTATCAGAAAGTGATACCCAGTTGAGGCATTGTGCAGGCATCACGAGGGGGAACAATGCCAAAAGTAAAATAATCAAAGCGGTGTTAAAAAAATATTTTATCATGTTATGGGTGCTGAAGTATTTGTTCCATTTTTCTTCAACGATACAAAAGTCCGGTTAAAAGAGATTAAACAACAAATACTATTTTTGCAATTCGTAAAATAAAATTAAAGTTAAAATTTTATAACTAATTGATTTACATTTAATTAAAAAAATTTTATTTTAATTAAAATAGTTGAATAATTTTTATTTTCCTTAACTTTGCCCTAATCTTACAAAAAACACAAGGATGAATAACAAGAAATTTTCACCATGAACACCTCTCTTCTTTGGCAGTTATTGTCAACACTAAGCCCCTTTGAGATAAAACTATTCGAGCAATGGTTGATTTCACCCTTTCATAATCGTCGAACTCCGCCGATACAATTGTTCCATTACCTCAAAAAATGTTTGAGCCAAAAATCCCCTCCAACTCAAAAAGATGCTTTAGAATGGCTACAAAACACAATAATACCCAGTATAACTGAAGAAAGAAGGGGGCGGCCAAAGCATCAGAAAATATCTACCCGGCCATCAGACCGAGACGATGCCACCCATTTGCGCCTGCTTATGACAGAATTGCTCAAATTATTAGAGGCATACCTCGTATATCAGCAGCGGGAAAAAGATGCTGTAATTTTTCAGTTCCGGTTGGCCACGGTTTACCGCGAAAAAGGTTTGGATAAGCATTTTGAAAAAACAATTGAATTGGCCAAAAGCAATAATCGAAAACAACCTTTTCGCCATTCGGCGTATTTTGATGCTGAGGCAGGACTCTCATTTGAGTGGTATCAATACGCTGGCAACCAACGAAAAACGGAGCAATTAAACCTTCAGGAACTTTCCACACAGACAGATATTGCCTATATTGCTCGAAAACTAAGACAAGCCTGCTTGGCCTTGGCCTATCAAACAGTATATAAAAGTGATTATGACACGGGCTTACTACTGGCTGTGATTGAACACGTCAAGCACACTCCCGATTTACTCGAAATTCCAGCAGTAGCATTATATTATTATTGTTACTTATTGTTTACAGCACCACAGGAAGACGATTTTTTTGTTGACTTTAAAACTATGCTGATTGAACGACAAGGTGAGCTTCCTCCAGATGAGCAGCGTAATTTGCATCTATTGGGTATTAATTACTGTATTTTCAAACTCAACCAATTGAATAAACATTACGCCAAGGAAGCATTAGATTTGTACCAATCGGGACTAGAGAACAAGCTTTTACTAGAAAATGGCGTATTATCTCACATGGCATTTAATAACATAGTGAGCATTTCACTCAAAATTGGGGAAATACAATGGGTAAGTTTTTTCATTTCAACATACGGACAGTTTTTGGAGAAAAAACTACGCGATGCTACGATACATATGAATCTGGCACGTATCCAACATACGCAACGCAATTACAAAGAGGCATTGGCGCATCTTACCCAATTTGAGTCTAAAGATCAAGCCAATAATTTACTTGCACGATCACTTCAACTTAAAATCTATTATGAAATGAACGATTTTGATGCACTTGAACTACATTTACAAAGCATGCGTGTGTTTATTCGCCGACAAAGGGTGATCGGTTACCACAAAAATAATTATCTCAATATTATCAAATTTACCAAAAAACTTATGTCACATAACCCAAACGATAAAGTAGAAAGATCTGCACTGAGGTACCGTATCGAAGCAGAGGATAGACTCACTGAAAAGGAATGGTTTTTGGAGATGTTGCGCTAGGTACATCACTAAAAATGGAAGAGCGGCTACCCTCCAAAAACTTTGTAAGGATACACCGCTCTTATATCATAAATAAGGAAAAAATCACTTCCTTTTCGGCAACAGCGTTCAAATTGGACGCTATTAGCCGTCCAATAGGAAAAACTTATCGTAGATCCGTTTAGGCTTATTTTACATCCAACTGCGCTACACCGATCGCTTTGCCTGTATTATCTTCCATTAGGAGAACGTACATGCCTGGAGTTTGACCATTCAAATAGAAGGTTTTGGTCTGTTCTGCATTGAAATTGGCTACTTCGCGTGCATCCAAAGTCATCATGCGAACGCGAGCAACTTTATCATTCTGGATCGTAAAATAATCGCTTGTTGGATTAGGGAATATCTTAACCTCTTCTAAGCGAAAAAGATCATTGATAGAACTTGTAGCATTAAATGCATAATGGGCTGAAACAACTACACTTGGAGCATCAACATTCCACATATCTAAGCGAATAACAGCTTGGCAGACATTGCCTGTATTATTGATCAAATGTACAGAGATAGGGCCTTGTACGTTGCCCCCCAATGGGAATGGTTTTGAGCTGACGGTAGGACCCCAGCAAACATTTAAGTCGCATATCTGAGTTTGACAGCCAGGCGTGATCATCATAACATTGCGTTGCCACCGTACCGTAATATCATTGGCAATCTTACTGCGGATGTCCAATTTAGCAGCCGAGTCTGGATTGGTAGGTAACACTGAGACACTCACGCTATCGGGCGTAAATTCAAAATCGGGTGAAACCTGCGCCGAAAGGCTTGTGGAAAGTGCAAAAATTGTAAGTAATAAATAAAAACGAGTCATAACCAAAAGTAGTAAAATGATGAATAATTTTAATTAAACAACAAAGGTATAAAAATATCTAAATAGTGGATAGCCCTCCCCAATAAAATAACATGTTAAAGCCTAAAACTAGCAAAATTAGCCGTAGTTTAATACACTAAAACCTTCTTCTTATCGTATATCCGATTGCAACACACCGATCGCTTTACCCGTATCATCCCCCATTATGAGTATAAATAATAACCACTTAGCGCAAATGTTTTTGTTTGCATTGCATTAAAACGGGCTATTAATCTAAAATATATTGTCGGATAATAGCAAAAAATTAATTTATACCCAAAAATAAGTAGGGGATTTTAAAGGGTGTACTGTCTTAAAACTGTATAATAATTCATCAACCGTGGTTCTACCTTTATTATCTAACTAGCATACACCCTGTTTCATTAAAATAGGATTGGGTGTATGCAAAGAGAAAATTTCAGAATACGGAGTAAATTCAGGGGTAAATTTTCGCAATAGTATTTTCATTTTTGTGCTGCGGCTTTGCGTCAGGCTCAAAAATACTTATTGTAGAAAAATTTAACTTTTTGTGGTTCCCAATTTTGAAAGTATTCCGCAATAAAGACACTATAAAAACGTGTTGCTGCAAAACTTTGTGATGAAAAAAATTATACAATTATTAGCAGCCGCTCTGCTACTTTTACCGGTAACTTTAATGGCACAATCTGCTACAGATTTTTCTGCGGTAGATATCAACGGGAACAATCACAATCTGTTTTCAACATTAGATAAAGGAAAAATCGTTATTTTGGCGTTTTTTTCCACGGATAGTAAAACTTCCTTTTCTTATCACAATGGTGACTATTTAGCTAATTTATACGCAAGTCACGGCCCTACAGGTGATAACCAATTAGAGATATTTTATATTGAGGGTGATCCAAATACAAGTGATAATTGTATTGCTGGTGCTAGCAATTGTGTTTCCCCCAATAATACCTTGCAAGATTGGAGAGCGGGGATTAGTTTTCCAATTATCAGCAGCCCTCAAATTGCCCAACTTTTTAACGTCACTTCTTTCCCTTCTATTTTTTATATTTGTCCAGGTAGGAGAATAACGAAAGTGCCGCCACTAACCACCACTTCTCTTTGGGCACGCGCCTCAGAATGCCCCTTACCGGCAGGTGACAATAATGCAGGCATTTACTATTTTGATGCGGGTTTGCCTTATAGTGAAATTTGCGGAACTACCATCATTAAACCCAAGTTTACCGTTGTTAATATCGGTAAAAACCCTATTAATGGCCTAAATGTAGTTATTAGACTCAATGATTTATTGCTCGGAAATATCCCCATATCCGGTACACTACAGCAACTTGACGAACGCGAAATTATTGCAAATGATATTATTCTTCAAGATACAGGAACACTACGCGTTTCACTAGAACCATTACCCAATGAAACATTTCTACAGGATAATATTCGTTCAAAAAAATTTACTAAAGCAATAAAATTTACAGATAGACAGATCAAAGTAAGAATAAGAACAGATAACTATGGTGCCGAGACCTACTGGGAAATAAAAGACTTATCAAATAATCAAATAGTAGCATTTTATGGTAATACTTGCGTAGGGCCATCGGGTGGCGGAGTTGTTCCCTCCATTGATTGCATGTCTAGTACCAATTACAACAGCAATTCGCAAAGCACCATTTCGGTTGATCTCCCTGGTAATGGTTGTTATAGTTTCAATATCGTTGACGCAGTAGGCGATGGAATGATACAATGTAGTAATAATAATCCCTGCGGATTTTATGTTTATCTGGCTAATAGTACAGCCCCTTATCAACTTGCACCAATAAGAGGTAGTGATTTTAAAGAAGGTATTCAGTATCAATTTGAAATAGACGCACCAGTAGCAACTAATGAACCCACCACCATAGAAACAAGCACATTAAGAATTAGCCCAAACCCCTTTGACGAGCATATAATTATACAATTTGAAGCATCGACACAGCAAAATATCCACTTCGCGGTGTATTCCTCTACAGGGCAATTGATGTACGAAGAAGATCCTCAAATAATAGATTCAGGATTTAAAACTTGGCAAATTGACACCAATACATGGCCAAGTGGAGTCTATTTTGCAGTGGTACGGAGCCATGATAACACGAGTATGCAGATGTTTGTCAAACAAAAAAATTAATTTTTGCCGAGTACTCATTCCGAAGTGGTATTTTTGCGGCAAAAATATGCACTTATGAAGAATTTACTTATACTTATTACCCTTTCTTGCCTCGCGTTTTTAGCTTGTAACAAAGAAAAAATACTTAGCTATGAGGAACAACTTGATCTTGATATTGTTAAAATTGATGATTACCTTAATAGTAAAGGTATTAAAAACGAATACCAGATAACTGCTTCCAGCCTGTACTACAAAATCACAGACGAAGGCAATGCCGATGGTGTAAAACCAGGCTTTTTTTCTACTGTTACAATAAAATACAAAGGATACTTTTTTAATGGTGAAGTTTTTGACGAAACCGAAGGAACCAAAGTTGCTCAGTTTGCAGTTAATGACAATACCCTGATAGCCGGTTTTCGGGAAGGACTACAATTACTCAACAAAAAAGGAAAAGTAACGATTATCCTGCCCTCCGGTTTGGCCTATGGCCGAAGAGGTGCTGGCGGTGAACCTCCTATTCCTCCCGATACGCCTATTATTTTTGATTTGGAACTGGTCGATTTCTTTTAATATACCTTAATGTACCGTAACGACAATACTACATGGCTATTAGACATTATACAGAATTAGTTTCGTATGCTGAGAATGGTTAAATTTTTGCCAAATTTTCGTTAAATTTTTCGCCGAAAACACCCCATTGCGACTGCAAAATTTGCCTTGATTTGACAAAAATTTCCTCATTCCAGCATTACGACTCTAATTCTATATAATGTCTAATATTAAAACAGCCAAATTCTCGTATTTAGCACGCAATTGAGCACACTAAACGTTAAATGAATGTACTCTACTCTTCACTAAAATCGGTATCCAATCTTATATCCCGGCATCAAAAAACTTTGATCAAAATCCGAAAAATACTTAGTATAATTTATAGTTATTTCACCAAAAAAATTACGGTATATTGGATGCAGAACAGACACCTCAAACAAAGTACC
>JBEAVK010000309.1:0-45357 GCA_041160955.1 Bacteroidota bacterium | reverse complement strand
GCATAAGGATTACCCCAGCCAAAACCTGCATTGATGCGATTAAACCTGCGCCAGCGGCGATAAGACCAATAATCATCGAAACCCGATACATAAATGGACGAACCTGGAAGATAAAATGGATCATACTGATACATATCTATAAAAAAAGGATCGTAATAATCCACTACCACATTGCGGCGGTTGTGGAATCGGCGGATACGAGATGAATACTCATAAGCGTATTCGTCTTCGTCGTCGTAGTAACCATCATCATTGGCTACACTTGTTACACTACCAGTGTTGTCATACTCATCAGTGTATGTTTCTGTAGTAGTTGTGGTGGTGGTAGTGGTGGATTTGGTCACTTTTGGGCGAGGGGCAGAAGGATCGTAGTAAAGATCGTCCTGCGCTGCTACTGGGCTTGCTGAAAAAACTGCAAGGATGACCATCCAGATACCGAGGGAAAATTTGAGTATGCTTCTCATGGCAACAAAATTTTTAATTGTAAAAGTAACAAGTTTTGGCTATAGCCTGTTTCCGAGGCAAATTTATTACCTTTGCACCCGAATTTTTGGTTAAAACCTATTTAATTAGGTATGATATTATAGTTAAAGTTTGTCAAAACCGTATTTTTAACAGTCATTTATGTTAAATTGTTAATTCATTTTAATTAATTACTAAAAAAATACGCTTTTCAAGTTCCTTTTTGCTGTTCAAAAATGCTTTTAGAACTTAATCCAAGAATAACTTATTATCACTCATTAGATGGATTTGACCCCATAAAGTTACATCAATTATTCTTAATTTTTTGCAAAAGAGATACAATTTTATCAAATAATTTAAAAGATGGCAAAGGAGATAACACCTCGATCGGAAAATTACTCACAATGGTACTTAGATATTGTACAGAAAGCACACCTTGCTGATAACTCACCAGTAAGGGGATGCATGGTAATCAAACCCCATGGCTACGCTATTTGGGAGAAAATGCGTGATGCACTGGATGCTATGTTTAAGGAAACTGGACACGTCAATGCATATTTCCCGTTATTTATTCCAAAAAGTTTTTTAAGCAAAGAAGCCAAGCACGTAGATGGTTTTGCACAGGAATGCGCCGTTGTGACACACTACCGTTTAAAAACGATTGGGGAAGGCGAAAATCGGCAGGTTGTGGTAGATCCCGAGGCTAAATTAGAAGAAGAACTTATTGTTCGGCCTACTTCTGAAACTATTATTTGGAATACATACCGCGACTGGATCCAAAGCTACCGCGATTTGCCACTCTTGATTAATCAATGGGCGAATGTAGTGCGCTGGGAAATGCGTACACGACCATTCTTGCGCACAGCAGAGTTTTTGTGGCAAGAAGGACATACAGCGCACTCCACCGCTGATGAAGCCATGTTCGAAACGCGCCAAATGCTGGATGTATATGCAAAGTTCGCAGAAGAATTTATGGCAATGCCTGTTATTAAAGGTATAAAAACGGAAAACGAACGGTTTGCAGGCGCAGAAGAGACCTTTTGTATCGAAGCGATGATGCAAGATGGCAAAGCGTTGCAAGCTGGTACTTCGCACTTCTTAGGTCAAAATTTTGCCAAAGCATTTGACGTACTTTTCCTTAATAAAGAAAATCAAAAAGAACATGTTTGGGCCACTTCTTGGGGGGTCTCTACTCGGCTAGTAGGTGGTCTTATTATGACTCACTCCGATGATAGCGGGTTGGTATTACCTCCTCGACTTGCACCAATCCAAGTAGTAATCGTACCTATTCCAAAACCAAGCCCAGAATTGAGTGAAGTAGCGGATAAAATAGCACTTTCCTTGCGTAAGCGTGGTATTTCCGTAAAAATTGATAATGACGACCAAAATCGTCCCGGTTTTAAGTTTGCAGAATATGAAATGATTGGCGTGCCTGTCCGCCTAGGTTTGGGCGCACGCGATATAGCTGCTAACCAAGTAGAAGTGGCACGTCGTGATACGAAAGAAAAGCAAAGTGTTTCTTTGGATGGCATTGATGCCCATATTGAGCAATTATTAGAAGATATTCAGCAAAACCTGTTTAACCGTGCAAAACAATACCGCGATGAACATATCACCAAGGTGGATAACTGGGACGCATTTGTAGAAGTGCTTGAAGTAAAGGGCGGTTTCGCATACGCGCATTGGGATGGTACCACGGAAACAGAATTAGCGATTAAAGAAAAGACCAAGGCAACGATTCGCTGTATTCCATTGGACAATGATACGGAAGATGGCGTTTGTATCATGTCGGGCAAACCAAGTACTCGTCGTGTATTATTCGCTAAAGCATATTAAAGACTATGTCGGCCAAAGAAATTTTTAATACCATGTTCGCCAACGATCACTTTAGCCAATGGCTGGGTATAGATTTGGTATCTGTTGATTCTGGTACTTGTACTTTATCCATGACTGTGCGTCGCGAAATGTTGAATGGTTTTGGTATTGCGCATGGTGGTATTAGTTTTTCTTTGGCCGATAGTGCTTTTGCATTTGCCTGTAATTCGCATGGAAGGCATACGGTGTCTATTCACTGTACTATTGAGCATGTTACTGCGGTACAATTAGGAGATGTACTCACTGCTGTGGCCACGGAAGAACAGTTAGGGAATACCATTTCCAATTACCATATCAAGGTGACAAAAGGGGATGGAAGTGCAGTCGCGTTTTTTAGGGGAGTGGCTTACAGAAAGAAAACTCTTTGGGAAAAAGGGTAGGTTTCGACGGGGCATAAAAAAAGCCTTCCCAGCATTACTGCGGCGAAGGCCATCCCAAAAAACCGATTACGCCACAAATTTACATGTAAATCATTGATATGGCTACTTATTTTGGGATATATTTTTCCACTTTTGACAACAAAAGACAGTTAGTGGTTATTTTTTCATTGAGAATAGGGGTTTTAGATTTGAGGACTGTCTTATAGGTTATTCTAATTGCTTTTCGACAAGAAAAAGCATCAAATTTTGAATTTAATCAATAAAAAAGGTCGATCAGAACATCATGTTCTGATCGACCTTTTTTATTGATTACGTAATCTATGTATTCCCTATTTCATTACCACTAGCCTTTTTACAAGTGTACCTTTTGAGGTTTGTATTGTTACAAAATACAAGCCTGCTTCAAGGTTATTGGTAGAAACTTCCAGTCGGTTATCTCCAGAATACATTGCCACAAATTTCTGAAAGCAAAGACGACCAGATGCATCGTGAATAGAGAGCATCATGTCAACGGATTCGCTGCTATTCACACTCAATATAACAGCGTTGCCACCAGCAACAGGGTTAGGAGTGAGTGATATATCGGCTACGCGTTCCAATTCATTGGTAGCAGAAAGGTTTTTTGTCTTAAATATTGCTGGAGGTAAAGAAGCAATAGATTTACAAACGTCCCACTCGCTGTAAGGTGTTACACGCCAGTACATCGTTTTATTATTAGGGATATTCTTTGTTATCTTTAGCGAAGTAATATTGTCGTAAACAAAGGCGGCAGAGAATACTACAGAGAAAAAAGGAGAAGTAGATACTTCTACGTAATAAAAAGTAGCATTATCAACGGGTTCCCACTCCAGTGTTATATTATTAAACTGCTGTATAGCGGAATCTATTGGCGAAAGATAAGTTACCTTGGCATCATCCGCTACCAATCCACCAAAATCAGATGCTTGTAGATAACTACTATGCTCAGTCAAGAGGTTGGTACGCATGGCTTCAATTTGCTCTTCGGTGAATCGGCTGGTACATGCATCTAGCGAGTAACTCATATATAAAGATGCATCAGAGCGAAATGAAACGCCATTAGGATCTTTTTGGATAACCGTGCTTAATTGTTGTCCATCACAATTCCACCGATAATTAAGGTAATCCGGTTTTGTGTCGCAAAAACGATCCCCTGAATCATAACAGTTAGAGCCATCCATTTTTTCAACTGGATAGCCATTCCATTCCTCAGGGGCAGGTTGGTTATAAGTCCAATTCTGCCCTTCCCATCCATAAAACGGATGCGGTAAAGAAAAATGATGGCCAGCTTCATGCGCCCAAGTCGAATTACCCACATTAGAGCATCCCGTACTCATTACTATGGCATCTAACCAAGAATAGCCGCAATTGCCAGCCGGATCGGCTACAATATAGCAGTTCAGGCGATCGGGGATACGTGTGGTCTCAATCATCTCTTGCCCTCCATCCCAATCATGGTTATACCAAGAAGACTTAGGATGGTAAACGAATGGCTCGCCGGGCGAAAAATAAAAATAAATTCTTGCTGGTGCATATTGCTCATTAAGTTCGCAAAGAATACGAAAACAATCCGTTTCTTCGTAGAAACTAGTGGCATTATCAGGTCCTACCAAATGTATTGTGACAGGAACATATAGCATTGTAGAGTCATCATTACGCAAACTAGTAATCTCTGCTTTGTGGTCATGGTACCATGTAAGCCAAGGAGAATAACCATGAGTGCCGCACCAATCGTGCGGAATAGTGGGATTTACTTGCTGTGCGGAAAGCATCCTAAGTGACAGCAGGAGCAAAGTTGTAAAGTAGTAATTTTTAGTTAGCACGATTATCAATTATATTTAGAGACGCAAAGTTGAGATAAATTACGCTAAGTATATGCCATATTGCGACACTTTTTAGGAATTTATTGTTTTTTGTATTTGGCGCTTGTGTCGGCCAAGATGGTAAATAAAAAAACGGAGCATGTGCGTCCAGCCAATTATCCCTGCAGAGGGGTGCTTAAAAACGGAACGAGTAGCTATATCTGGCGATAATTCGAGTAAAAAATCATCCCAGTTTTTTCTAGATGCCAGCCAGCGTTGTTGGGTTTCGGCTAGCGTTGCATCTGTGGGTAAGTCTTCGGCGGTTTGAGGAGGTGCTTTAAATTTGAGCGGTGTCGCCAATACTACCATCATTAAATTGTATCGAAATGCTTCTTTAATACCCGTTTTAGGAAATTCGGAGCCAAACGACATTTTTTTTCTGAGATACACCAATGCTTTTTCTTCGATATACATTAAGTGGTACACATTTTGCAGTGCACTCCATCCGCCTGTTTGGGAGGGCTTGTTCAATGTTTCGTCATCGAATTTGGATAAATCGTTGAGCAGGTCTTGGATTTCTTGGGTGTATTTTTTATTCAGATTTAAGATCTTTTCCTTCATTTAAGACGCAGTTTGATAAAAATTGGGATAAATGTAGGACAATCTTATTGAAAAGAATGAAAACTATCAAAAATATGCGCTTTGCCCTATCTTTGTGGCTATCCAAAACACAGTAATTGATCAAAAAAACTCATTTATGTTCACCGGAAAAATGTTTACTAAAGGACAATCGCAACTGGGTGTTTTGCGCGCCTGGATCATGCGAATGCTTTTAGTGCAAAAACTGAATAATCCGTTTGGGCTTGGAGTAATCTTGCTGCTATCTATACCCGTTGCCTATCTATTAGCACAATTTGATCTCAAAATAAGTGCCCTTCTATTTGGTGTTTTAGTAGGACTTCCATTAGTTTTCATGTGCTTAATCCACCCATCAGTTGGTTTAGGCATGATGTTGTTTACGGCGGTATTGGTCGTTTTTGGAGCCAAATTTACTGGTGCACCGATTGGGACATTATTGGACTTACTGATTTTGGTCAGCGCAGTAGGCATATTATTGCGGCAACTCAGGGAGCGAGACTGGAGTTTTATAAAGACCCCACTTTCCTTAATGATTATGGTGTGGCTGTATTACAATATCCTACAAATACTTAACCCCGGTGCGGAATCCAAAATGGCGTGGTTATACACCGTACGGAGTGTAGCGATTCAGCAAATTGTGTTTTTCATAGGGGCTTATGCGTTCAAAGATAATTTGAAGGCGTTATTGTTTTTGTTGAAATTCATCCTTGGCCTCTGTTTTTTAGGTGCGATATACGGTTTGAAGCAACAATTTTTTGGCTTTAGCGCGGCGGAAGAGGCTTGGATCTATGCAGATCCTAAACGTTTTGAATTGTATTACCAATGGAATATGATGCGTATTCCCTCTTACTGCTACGATCCTACTACATTTGGTATATTGATGGCTTGCTTTGCAATGATGTGTATTGTATTGTTAGTAGCTCCTACTCAAGCATGGCAAAAAGTATTATTGGGCATTGGTTTTATTTGTGCCATGTGGGTAATGGGCTATACGGGTACAAGAACAGCTTTTGTTTTAGTCCCAATTGGAGCGGTGTTTTATGCCGCCATGACACTCAATCGAAATGTATTGATTGCTAGTTTGTTATTTGCCGTATTAGGTGCTGGGTTTATCATGAAATCCAGTTCTAGTGGTGTTGTTTACCGCATACAATCAGCATTTAAGCCCAAAGAGGATGATTCTATGAACCTGCGTTTGGCCAATCAGAAAAAAATACAACCTTATATCCAGAGCCACGCTATGGGGGGAGGATTGGGGAGTTGTGGGGTATGGGGTGAGCGTTTTAATCCCGATAGCGAACTCTCGCATTTTCCGCATGATTCTTCCTTTGTACGCATGGGAGTAGAACTGGGCTGGATTGGCCTTATACTCTATACATTGCTGCACTATTTTGTGCTTAGGACAGGGCTGTACTACTATATTCGATGTGAAGACCCTATAATAAAAGCAATTTACGCGGGTATTTCTACTTGGTGTTTTATGCTTGCAGTGGCCTGTTATGCCCAAGAAGCAATTTTACAATTGCCCATGAATGTAATGTACAATATATTTTTGGCAATTTTGGTGAGTTTAAAAAGATTTGACCCTGCGTATCGTGATTAGAACACTAATTTTAGTTGAGTTTTTTAACTTCCTCCAACATTTTTAGTTCATCTCCTTGTAAATATCCTTTTTTTCTCCAAACCAATTGGCCATTTTTGTCAAATAAAAAAACTTGTGGATAGCCATTTAGCCCTCCAGGCATTATTGTTTTGAAGGCGCGAATCCGATCCCAAAATACAGGGAATGCATATTTTTTAGTAACGAGGCGTTCTTCAATTTTGCGAAAACGTTCTGCTAAATCCATAGAGACTGCTACGATTTCGAGACCGTATTCTTTTTTCCAAATTTCATAATTAGAATTATAAGCATCCAGTTCGTTGGCACAGGGGAAGCAGGTCGTCAACCAAAAAGCAACAAGCGTTGCATTGTTTTTTTTTGAAAAAATTGCAGTACTTTCCACAAGCGTGCTGTCCGGCTTGTACAATGAAAGGTTAAAAGGAAACGGCTCTGTGGGTTGCTCAACGGTAGGTGATTGAGAAAAAACGGCAGCGTTAACTGCTAAGAAAATAAAAATAAGAATTAAGTAACGCATACAACAACAATATTTTTTGTGCAAAAATCAGAAATAATTGGATTAACACACCTATTTCGATGTGACCAAGCGTAAGTTTAACGTCACATTAACGATTTGCGAAAATGAAACCAATCATTGCACTGAAAAATTGGCAACTAAACCCTAGTGACTATTTTAAGGTGTACACATAGAGAAAAGACGTTGTTATCTTGTTTTAAATAGAATTTAATAGGTTTTAGTTTAAAAGTTGGATAATATCATAAATTTTACGTCTCTTTGCAGCTGATTTTAAAATTTTAAATTTTTTGGTTAGTTCAGCAAAGAAAATAACGGAATTATCGGACAGTGAGGTCATAGCACGGTTTCGTTTGGCACAGGATCAAGCCTATTATACTATTCTTTACCGAAGGTATGCATCTAAGGTATTCGCCAAATGCTATTCTATGCTCTCGGATGACGGTATGGCTAGAGACGCAACACAGGAGATTTTTATTAAAATCCTAATGAATCTCTCTAAGTTTAACGAACAGTCCTCTTTTTCTACATGGATATATTCGATTACCTATAATTTTTGTATAGATATTATTCGGAAAAAGAAAAAATTACAAATTCTATACACAGAAGATGTAAGCCGTATTAAAAATGATGCGGATGATAATATCTCAGATAGTGTTCTGCTGGAGATGAAACAAGAGAGGCTGGCCACTGTTTTGGATTTACTTCCCCCTGGAGATAAAGCCATATTATTGATGAAGTATATTGATGATTTACAAATCAAGGATATAGCAGAATCATTAGAGAAAACCGAAAGTGCCATTAAAATGCAGATTATGCGGGCCAAAATAAAAGCGCAAAACTTGCACGATGAAATCTATGGAAAGGATGCAATAGAAGAAACCGATTTATAACTTTTTAACTAGTCAT
Source organism: Bacteroidota bacterium (assembly GCA_041160955.1). Taxonomy (GTDB): domain Bacteria; phylum Bacteroidota; class Bacteroidia; order Chitinophagales; family Saprospiraceae; genus M3007. The sequence continues at coordinate 37,140 of JBEAVK010000309.1, read as the reverse complement.
GCGTATGGAAATGAATAATTTTCAAAAACTGATTCAGGAAAGAGAAGACTTATATCCACCAGAATTAGAGTATCAAGTGATGCGCCAAGCATCTACGATGGGACATTTTGGTGATATGGTAAGTCTTTTCGTGCTCAACACAATGGCTACTGTAGTCCATATTGTAACAGGCGGCGAAGAGCCAAAATGTTTGCATGATAAACGACAGCGTATAGCTGCCGAAATGGACGAGCGGTCGTGGAGGCAACCAATGACGGGGGATGAACCATTTCCCGAATCGTACGGTACTCGTAAATGGGTCGTACCACAATCTCATTAATTCGTCAACTGGGTATTAATTCGTTGGCAAAAAGAGGCATTTTGAATATTTATTGCCCTACAATAAATATTTAAAATATCTTTTTATTTTTTTTAATAAACACTTTATGTTACTGCTATTTTCAATTTGGACTGATGTGATCGAACCAATTCTTAAGGGTTTGGTGAGCCAGTTTATTCAAGGAATCTCCACGGGTATTCCTAAATTGCTTTCCGCAATTATTATCTTTGTTGTTGGTCTAACCATTGCAAAAGCAATAAAGAAGGTGGTTGCAAAGGTGCTAAATTCAATGGGTATCGATCGTTTTGCAAAACGGATCAATGAAATTGATTTAGTAAAAGGAACAGGTGTAGAAGTCCAATTGTCTGATCTTGTTGCGCGCATCATACATTTTTTTATCGTATTCATGTTTACGATGATGACGGTAGATGTATTGAATATCGCGGCAATATCACAGTTAATGAAGGATGCCTTTGACTATTTGCCATCCTTGCTTACCGCAGGAGTTGTATTGATGCTGGGGCTATTTGTGGCCGATTTACTGAAAGGAATCACCGTTGCCGCATGCCAGTCGTTGGGAATCCCATCGGCAAAGGTAATTGGGGGCGTTGTATTTTATTTTTTATTTATTTCGATAGCGGTGAGTGCGCTTTCACAGGCCAAAATTGAAACTTCTTTTATTGCAACTAATTTAACAGCGATAATTGGAGCTGGTGCTTTGGCTTTTGCTATAGGTTATGGTTTGGCAGCAAAGGATTTGGCGGCCAATTATTTAGCGAGTTACTATAATAAAAGTAAAATTAGGGTAGGTGACGATATTATTGTTGATAATCAAAAAGGGAAAGTGGTATTGATTGATAATACTTCACTTATTTTGCAAACCAACGATCGGGCTATTATTGTACCATTAAGTAAACTCACAAATACAACCGTTCAGGTGTTTTATCCTCCTGTTCAAGAAGGACAAAAACAGGTAGATGAAGGCAAATAATCTGTCAATATTAAAACAAAACATTGAATATAATAAATTTATTTTATAATGAAGCACATTAATTTACTTTTACTTTTATCATTTTTATTAGTAGGTACAACACTTTCGGCTCAATCTGATGAGGAGAAGAAAACTATGGCAGCGAAGGAAGCAGCTGCAAAGGCAGCAATGGGCTGGAAAAAAGGTGGAAGTCTTGGACTTGATCTCTCTGGTTTAGGCTTGAAAAATCCACGTCTAGGGGCTGGTCTTAATAAATTTGGCTATGGAGGTGTATTAAACCTTTTTGCAACGAATAAAGGCGAAAAGACTTTTTGGGATAATAATTTTTCCATGTTGCTTTCTGCTTTGCGCTTAGGCGGCAAAGACCAACCATTTCAAAAAAGTAATGATATTTTGCGCCTTAATTCACGTTATGGTTATAATATCATCAAAGATAAACTGTTTTTAGCAATTGATGCCGCTGCGGAATCACAGCTACTTCCAACTTATACTGGCAATTTATTGGATGGTGCTGATGCAGACTTATTATCGAAGTTCTTATCACCAGCACGTATTTCGGTAGCACCCGGTATTGATTTTCGCCCAAATGCACACATGAAATTCTTCTTTGCACCAGTGGGATTTAACCTTATTTATGTAGGTGACGATAATTTGGCGCAATTAGCGGGCCAGCCACTCGGCAATGAAGTAAAGAGTGACGGAACTATTTTGAACCGCCGATTCCAGTTGGGCTACTTGGCAAAAGCAGAATACAGTAATAAATACTTTAATGATAAAATTGCTTTTTTGTCTCGCGTAGGTTGGTTTGCCGACTATCGTAAGAACTTAAATGGCAATGTATTGTGGCAGAATTCAATGGATCTCCAATTGTTCAAAGGCTTATCATTGAACTTATTTGGCGAATTGTTTTATGACCACTTTTCAAAAGCAATCGTGAGAGAGGTGCCAGCAGGAACAACGCCCGACCAACTCGCTCCGTATCTTGGTTTAAATTCTAGTTATACTGGTGGCTTCTTTATCAAGTATAACCGTATTTTCTAAATACTTAATATAGCACATGTAGTACAAAAAAGCCACCTCGGTCAACCGAGGTGGCTTTTTTGTACATACACCTGATGCTGCAAAAAAGAGCGGGCAACGAGACTCGAACTCGCGACTTTCAGCTTGGGAAGCTAACGCTCTACCGACTGAGCTATGCCCGCAAAAACGCAGATGCAAAGTTAGGTTTTTTATTCGTAAGCCATACATTTTTTGTATTTATCAACAACTTTATTAAAAAAAACCAAGAATGCTAAAAAAAACAAATTATTGATCTACATTTGTCGGCCATGTTTAAGCATCTGTAATTTTGCGGGTGTATGCACAGGCGCAAACTAAACTATCTGATTATGGCGCTATATCATCTGATCTACCAGAGTAAAGCAACGCGGCCTTTTTCTGATGTTGAACTAAAACACCTGCTGGAAACGGCACGTGAATATAATGAGCAACATGGCATAACAGGATTACTATTGTATGGTCATGGCTATTTTATTCAATTGCTAGAAGGTGACGATGATGTGGTTCAGTCACTTTATTATAATTGTATTGCGCCAAATCCCGGCCATCACTCCCTCAAGATACTTCGAGAGGGCAAGATAGAGCAAAGGCTTTTTTATCGTTGGGCGATGGCATTCCGGCCAATGGACAAAGATAACTTTCAATCCGTAAAAGACTATGTAAATCCCGATGGAGAATCGGAATATGGGCGTAACCTCCTTGCTCCCTTCCCATTATTGCAAGGATTAGAGTTTTTTATCTTACAAATGAATAGGAAAGGTGCTTAGTTCTGTTTTTTGGTATCATTTCCAAAACCTTTATACCTTTGTGTCTGTTTGGAACTCTGAACTTTCAATTATTTTTGAAAATACAACATGTCGTTAGACACGATTAAACAGCCTGTTTCAGCAGACTTAGATGTCTTTGAACAACGCTTTAGGGAATCCATGAAGAGTAATGTACCTCTTTTGGATAAAGTTATGTGGTATATTGTGCAGCGCAAGGGGAAGCAAGTTCGCCCAATGCTAGTTATGCTGAGCGCTAAATTATTTGGCCCTGTGAATGATGCTTCTCATGTTGCAGCATCTATGGTCGAATTACTCCATACCGCGACACTAGTACATGATGACGTAGTGGATGACTCCAATGAACGCCGTGGTTTTTTCTCTGTTAATGCCCTTTGGAAAAATAAAATTGCAGTACTTGTTGGCGACTATTTATTATCGCAGGGGCTATTACTCAGCGTAAGACACCAGCAATTTGGGATGTTGGGCATTGTAAGTCGAGCAGTAACCGAAATGGCCGAAGGGGAATTGCTCCAAATGGAAAAGGCACGCCGATTAGATATAAAAGAATCGGTGTATTTTGATATTATTCGCCAAAAAACGGCTTCCTTAATCGCGGCCGCTTGTAGTGCAGGTGCGGCAAGTACGACTAATAATCCCGAACAAATAGAAAAAATAAGGTTGTTTGGTGAAAAAACAGGTATTGCATTCCAAATTAGAGACGATCTTTTTGATTTTGGTACCGATGACGTAGGGAAACCATTAGGGATTGATATCAAAGAAAAGAAAATGACTTTGCCTTTAATTTATACGATCAATCATTGTGATAAGCCTACTCGTCGTTTGATCCTAAATATTGTAAAAAACGAAAGCGATAAAAAGGAAAAAGTGAATGAAGTAATTGAAATTGTACGCAAAAGTGGCGGTATTGAATATGCTCACGCCGCTATGATGCAGTACCGCCAAGAAGCTTTCGACCTATTAGAAGAAGTCGCCGAAGACTCCCCAGCACGCCAATCCTTGCGCGATTTGGTCATTTATGTAACAGAAAGGACCAAATAGTGACTAATAACTAATCACTGCTGCCGGTTTCCTTATTTTTATCACCTTAGTTTCTCATTCATTGTACCAAGATTTATTCCAACAATACACTATCCAATTAACGCGCTTATCGGATCAAATGAATCGTATCGTTTGGATGCGTTTGTTTACCGCTATTGCTGCGCTCGTATGCTTTTATTTTTATTTCAAACTGGATATAGACTGGTTGCTATTCCTCGCATTGGGAGGAATGGTGGTATTCTTTATTTTGGTACGCCAATACCAAAAAATAACGAAAGTGGTGGATATTACAACAGCATTGGTCAAAATAAATAAAGATGAAATTAATTATTTATCCGGTAATTCCGTTCCTTTTGAACATGGCGCAGAATTGATGCCCCCTGTGCATGCTTATGCTTATGATCTTGATTTTTTTGGACCAAACTCTTTATTTCAACACTTAAATCGTACTTCAACGCAGTTGGGTAAGGTACAGTTGGCGCAAAATTTACTTAGCCTTTTACCACAACAACAAATACCCGATCAACAAGCGGCAATTCAAGAATTGACACCAAAATTAAATTGGCGCCAATCTTTACAAGCCTTGGCTGCGACTAAAAAAGATAACCAGCAAACCGTGGATCAATTGCACCGCTGGGTAGCACAGCCAAGTCCTGGTTTACCCATTTGGTCTATTGTTTTGATGTGGCTGCTACCCATCATATTGATCGGTGCTCTAGTAGGCTATTATTTTCAACCCGCGCAGTTTTTGTTGAGTATTGCGTCGTCTGTTTTTAGCCTTAATCTGTTAGTTTTTGGTTTGTTTTTCAAACGCATTCAACAAGAAATTGCCGATTTTGATCGTGTGCATGAATACCTCAGACAATATGGGCTACTGGCCGAAAACATTGAAAACGAGGTATTTACAAGCAAAAAAATACTTGATTTAACTGCAAAATTAAAAAACGCAGATGGTATGGCTAGTGTACAGATTACACGCCTATCCGAATTATTTGGCCGTTTGGACACGATGGCCAACATGATGGTTGTATTGTTATTTGATGGTTTATTTCTGTATCACGTTCATACACTAAAATCCTTGTTGGACTGGAAAAAAAAGCATGCGTCGAGTATTCCTGGGTGGTTACAAGTGATTGGAACAATGGAATCGTGGAGTAGTTTGGCCAATTTTGCGTATAATAACCCCAGTTTTGCTTACCCGGAAATCAGAAACGACTATAGTGTTCATTTTGAGGAATTGGGGCATCCTTTGATCCGTTCAGAAAAACGGATCTGCAATACGGTAAGTTTTGCGGAACAAAAATTCATAGTATTGACGGGATCCAATATGTCGGGCAAAAGTACATTCTTGCGTAGTTTGGGGATAAATATGGTGCTTTCGGGCATAGGTGCTCCTGTGTGCGCAAAACGGGCTGCTGTACACCCGCTACCAGTTATCGTTTCTATGCGTTTGTCAGATTCATTATCGGATAGTGAATCGTATTTTTTTGCAGAGGTAAAAAGGCTAAAGGAAATCATGGACTTTTTGGGTCAAAAACGAGCCTTTGTACTTTTAGATGAAATTTTGAGGGGGACTAATTCCGATGACAAACGAATGGGTACCGTAGGGGTTTTGAAAAAAATGGTCGCAAAACAGGCCATTGGAGCCATTGCTACCCACGATATAGAGGTATGTAATACCACAAATGAATACCCCAAAGACTTGATGAACAAGTGCTTTGAGGTAGAAATGCTGGGCAATGAATTGCATTTTGATTACCGCTTACGCGAAGGCATTTGCCAAAATAAAAGTGCTAGTTTCTTGATGGGTAAAATGGGAATTATCTAATTATCGCTTTTTAAACCGATACGAATACAGATCTTCTTCACCCTCATAATATCCGTCAAGTACAATATTATTATAGGCATTTTTTACGGCATCAATTGCTTCGTTGATATCATTCACCCGACCACCATTGACACGGGTAAGGATAAATCCGGGCTGCATATTGGTCGAATAAACGAGGCTTCCACGCACTACACTACTTATAATGGCACCTTGTAGCCCCAATCGTGTTTGTTCGGCACGGGTCATTGTACGGAGTTCAAACCCAAGATCATCGATGAATTCATTGCCCTTATAACGTGCTATTTTGGAAGAATTAGCACTGTCTTTGAGGGTTATTTGGGTACGCGATTTTTTACCATCGCGCCAGTAATCCAGCGACACTTGTTCGCCGGGGCGGAAACGACCGATTATTTCTTGTAGTTCGGGAGTACTTTTGGTAGGCGAATTATTGATACCAATGATAACATCACCTACTTTGAGGCCAGCTTCATCGGCAGCGCCGTCGGTACTTACACGGGTAACATAAACGCCTTGGGCATTGGGCAATCCGAGTTCTTGGGCGGTTTCATTGGCCACATCCTCAATATTTACACCGAGATAAGCGCGTTGAACACCGCCAAACTCGCGGAGATCGCGTACTACTTTTTGCACCAAATTGGAAGGAACGGCAAAAGAATATCCTTCATAATTGCCTGATTCTGTGATAATTGCGGTATTAATCCCGACCAATTCACCCACAGAATTGACCAATGCGCCACCGCTATTTCCAGGGTTAACAGCAGCGTCGGTTTGTAAAAAAGATTCAATACTCGCTCCGCCTCCTAATATATTGATATTACGGCCTTTGGCACTAATAATACCCGCAGTAACAGTACTTGTCAGGTTAAATGGATTACCTACGGCGAGTACCCATTCGCCTACTTTTACCGAATCGCTATTGCCAAATACGACAAAAGGAAGGTCATTGGCCATGATTTTGAGCAGCGCAATATCGGTGGAAGGATCAGAACCAATGAGTCTTGCTTTGTATTCCCGCTTGTCGGCGAGCGTCACTTTGATATCGGTACTGCGTTCTACTACGTGATGATTGGTCACAATATAGCCATCAGGCGAGGTGATAACGCCAGAACCCGATGAACCTGTCATGGATCCACCTTTAAATAGCCCACCATTAGCTTCTAACAATGCTTTAATATTGACCACAGCGGGCGTAGCCATTTCTGCGGCTATGGTAAATGTGGTGGGTGCAGAGGAATGGAATTCGCCATTGGAGCGGGCATTGTATAATTTGTCCACTAAACTGGCATAACGCCCTTCGCCTTCCTTATCTTCCCAAATAACGCGGGTAGGGGTAATCCAACGATAGATTACTATGGTAAAAAGGGAACTCAACATGGCAATGGCCACTAACTTAATGTGATTATTCATGTGGATTGTCTTATGCTAACAAATTATGACTTGAGTGTTGGAAAGTTGCTAAACGCATTTATGCCTTTTGTTGTTGTTTGATTGGGGTATTGATCTTCGGATATGTATATTTTTGAGCAAACGGGAGACTAAAGTATTGAACTGGAAGAATGAATGTACCTTTGTACTTCTATATTTAATTCTGTATCTAAATCATGGTTATTCGATTTTTATTGTTTATTGTTCTTTTATCGGCGCAGACAGCAAGTGCGCAATCGCATCAAGTGCTCTTTGGTAGTACTTCTGGTGGGGCTTTGTTGGACAGTTTGACAACGCGGTATCGGCCGAACACAGTACTGGATTACGGCAATGCGCGGGATACACTTTATTCAAAAGTATTAGCTAAAGACGACGATTCGTTGCGGTGTATTTATTCGGGGCATACGCTTTATTTGGCGCCTAATACCGACCCTACGCAATATGTTTATCTCAATGGTTCAACATTGGGTATGAACGCTGAACATGGCTACCCACAAGCGAAAGGTGCTGCCGAGGGCAATGCTCGTAGCGATATGCACCACTTGTTTCCTGCGCGCATACCTGTTAACGAAGCTAGGGCTAGTTTGCCATTGGGAGATATTCCCGATGCCCAAACGCAAAAATGGTTTTACAAAGCAGCCGTAATAACGACTATTCCTACCGTCAATAAAGATGCGTATTCGGAATCAAGAGCGACAACATTTGAGCCGCGCGAAGCCTCAAAAGGTGATATGGCTAGGGCTATATTTTATTTTTATACGATGTACAAGGCGCAGGCGGATTTCGCAGATCCAAACTTTTTTGAATTACAACGCCCTACGCTTTGCCAATGGAATAACCAAGACCCCGTAGATGTCGCCGAAATGATCAAAACCTGGCGTATCGCACCTTATCAAGAAAATAAACCGAATCCATTTATTATAGATTGTACGATGGCTTACCGCGTGTATTGTCCCAATAATCTACCTAATTGCCTATTGAGTGCAGATGACAAAACAGTACCACGTTTACCTATAAAAGTTGCACCACAACCTTTTCAGGGTAGCACACAATTGAACGTGGATATACCATTTTCCGGAGATTTAGTGTGTATTATTCGCTCCGTTGACGGTAGAGAGTTACAGCGCATTATCCAAGAAAATGTACCCATCGGTCGATATGTACAACCAATTACCTTAGATACCCCTGCAAAAACGATGGTTTTTCTCGAAATTCACTTGAGGGGCAAAAATGGAGCAGTATTGAGTAACGTAGTGCCATTAGTGCAAATATTAGATTAACTACCGCACCAACAGTACATCTCCACTGAGTACTTTTTCTGTTCCGTTGATTAATGCTAAACGTGCAATAAAAACGTAAATACCTGATTCACATTTTTTTGATCGGGTAGTGCCATCCCATCCTCCAGCAGGGTCGTTGGGTGGATAATTATTGCTTCTAAATACCAATGCGCCCCACCGATCGAAGATTTCTAAAGATTTAATATTGCTTACTTGCTTACCAGTATAAATAACGAAACGGTTATTGGGTGCTTCGCTACTGGGATCAAACACATTGGGTGCGTATTCATTACCTTCAACTCGAACCACCACTTGCACCGATGCAGTAGCCGTACAACCATTATCATTGGTTACTGTAATGCTGTAATCCGTATTTTCAAACGGTTGAGCAACGGGAGAAAAACAATCGGAGCAACTTAGTGATATTGGATTAGACCAATTGTAGATTGATCCCGGATCTGAAAGCACGGGTAAAAGTTGCACGCTATCGCCTAACGTAACCACAATTTGGTCAGGCAAATCCACTGTAAATGCCTTAGCCGGAGGAATCGTGAACGAGGTATCAAAAGAACACCCTTCTTTATCTTGAATCGTCAAGGTATAGTTGCCTGCTTTCAATCCATCAAAACGTGTGCTATCCTGCCACGCTCCTCCATCAACACTATACTGAAAAGGAGGGTTAATACCCGTTGTATTTTCTATGATTAATACGCCATTCATACCATCTACACAAGCAGGTTGGGTCGATAAATCTACTGAAATAGTGCTATCGCTTTGCGTCACTTGGAGTGTTGCATTGGCAATGCATCCATTCGATGCTTGGGTAACGGTTACCCTATACAAACCGATAGATGTAGCGCTTGGCTCTGGCAATGTGCTTTGAAAACTGGGACCATTCCATTGATAAGTAAAAGGTGCTGTGCCACTTATTGTACTGGATAATGGGACTGAATTATTTAAACATCCCAAAACAAGATTTTGGTTAAGGGTGATTATTGGTGGTGTTTTGTCTTCCAAAACAAGAACAGTATCTCTACCTACACATCCAGAAATTAAATCCGTTACAGTCAATATATAAGTGTCTGGCTTGTTTACCGTCCCTCCACTGGGAGACAGCGCACCATCTAGGGTCGTCCACTGAGTCGTATAAGGAGTCGTTCCAGTGAAAATTATTATACTGCCGAGCGTAATAACTGGCGCTTTACAAGTTAAGATATTGGTTGGAAAGTCAACAATAACAACAATAGGAGGGTCAGAGGGGGAAACAGGGGGCGGTAGCAATACAAGTTGTGGAGTGCTACTACAACCATTGGAGGTATTCGTTATCTCCAGTCTATAAGTCCCTGCAGCACTGGCTGTTAAGATGCTATCATTAGCTCCTGCTACGAGTTGTCCATTCCTAAACCACCGATAGGTAAATGGCCCAACGTTGGTGGTACTACTATTGGTACCTGTTAAAGTAACTTGTGTAGTAACACAATTTAATTGTCCACTAGTCGTCACCGTAAAACTGGGTAAAATGCGATTGTCGATAACGGTTACTTGATCGGTTGCGGTACAGCCATTTTGGGTATCGGTAACGGTGATGGTGTATGTACCAGCCGTACTTACTTGAGGGTTTTGCACTTGCCCTCCAGAACTCCATTGGTAGGAGATATTAGCACCCGTACTGCTGCTGCTACCATCCAGTATAACACTATTTGGGATACAAACGAGGGCTTTATCGGTTCCCGCATTGGCAATGGGTATCGTACCATAAGTAAATAAAATGGTATCGGCTGCTTGGTTACATGTGCCGCCACTGCCTGTTACCGAGCAGATCAATTGGGTACTGCCATTGGCCAAATCGGTGTTGCCTGGAGTATAAGTGGGATTGGCGATAGTACTATTAGAAAATGTGCCATTACCATTGCTACTCCATTGAAAACTAGTTAAACCAGTGGTAAAAGTAGGGTTAAGGACTATACTTTGCACATCGCAAATAGTCCTGTCATCACCAATATCAACGCTAATGGCATTAATAATTTGAATCGTTTGAGTGGCGATTGTGGTATTGCCACAGACATCGGCTTGCGTCCATGTTCGGGTGATCGTATTTCCATTGGTAGTTTCGATGCCTATTGTTGTACCGCTTGCATTGTTACAATTATCTGTCCAATTCAGGATTGCCATTGGCGGCACAGGACTGCCGGGGCACAAACTGATATTACTGGGTATATTGGTAAAAACTGGTGGTAAAGTATCCACAATTGTAATAACTTGGGTACGAACCGATATGTTTCCAGTACAATCTGTTACCGACCACGATCGTATGATTTGACCCGTTCCGCAAGCATTTAGCCCGGTAGTATTATCCTGTGGCATGGAAGTGAGGGTAGGTGCCGACAAACAATTATCAGTTGCGGCCAATGGCTGCCCTATGGGTAATGGAACGCCACAACTGAGCGTAATATCGGAGGGGACTGTACCTGTAATTATTGGCGGTGTATTGTCAATTATATTAATGATTTGAGTGTAAGATGCCGAGTTGCCCGAACAATCCACAGCAGTCCAAGTCCTGATAATCTGACCTGTTCCACAAGGATTAAGTCCAGCCATATTATCGGTGGGCAAATTAGAATTGACAATAGATCCAGTACAGTTTTCTGTCACCATCAAAGCCTGTAGAGGTGGCAAAGGTGCCTCGCAAGACAAAGCAATAGTCGCAGGTAATGTGCCGACAAAAACGGGTGGCTTAAAATCGGTTACGGTGATAATTTGGGAAACGGTGGCACTATTACCCGAACAATCGGTTACCCTCCAAGTACGGATGACTTGTCCTGTTCCACAAATACTAAACCCGAGGATATTATCCGTAGGAATATTGGTCACTGTAATGGTTGGTGTACAATTGTCCGATGCGGTGAGGGGTTGTGTAAAAGGGAAAAGGTCTTCGCAAGAAATGGTGATATTCGGTGGAGCAGCTTGTGTAATGACTGGAGGCGTTGTATCCACTATAGTAATTTTTTGTTGAGCAGTGGTGGTATTGCCCGCGCAATCGGTGACTGTCCATGTCCGAGTAAGGATTCTTCCTGCACAGCCCACCAGTACGGTGGTCTCGGTGGGCAATCCTGTTGTTGTAGTGGCATTGACATCGCATGCATCCGATGCCTCAAGTGCTACCAGTGGCGGTATAATATCACCGCATTCCAAAGTTATGTCATTAGGAACAGGCATATCTATGGTGGGCGGGGTCATATCATTAGGGGTTACTGCTGTATTGCCAGAGCAGAGCATATCACAAGTTTCAAAGCAAAATGGCCCTTCTGTCTGCACGCCTCCGGTGATGGTCACAAAGCGATTATTATTGTCGAGCGGATTAGTGCATGGCGCTCCTAAGGTTTGAAACTCCCAGCCAGCAGTAGGAAATATACCATTTACATACTTATATTCGTATAATCCGGGGGGAATATCGGCGAAAGAAATAGCCCAAATCCCTTGCCCAAGATCGCACATGGGCAAAAATGTCCAATTGGGCACACCAATCGTAGTAAAAAAACTTGCTGCCAAAAAAACACCGTCTGGCGCAACCATCTCATTCCGCATATCTACGCGAAAAGTAACTTTGCCCATCATATCGGGGGCAACAACAAGGGCAGGTTTGTTGGTAGGCAATGGGTACGTATTTGCCTTTCCGAGGTAAAAAAAGGCGATAGCAAATAGCGTACAAAATATTGCTTTAAAAGAGGACGGCATAGTATTCGTATTGTTATATTAGGAATGATAATCAGGTCAATTTAATGGATTAAATGTTATCTCCTGTCAAAAGTAGGTAAAGTTGTGATTTTAGAAAAAAATAATGTTTAGTTATGCAAAAAAATATCTTTGCCTCTTTTAGTCTCTAAGTTTTCCAATAATTTTCTCCGCCACCCCCGTATTTGTCGAAGAGGATAAATGGGTACGTTTCATTTCATTATCCAACAAACAGGCTGCATACACATGATAATTGCCCTTTTCGTCGCGGGTACAATGCACGCCCAAAGGCAGTTGGCAACCACCTTCCATCAATTGGAGTACGCGGCGTTCAATATTTGTCACCGCAGATATTTCGGTGTGGTGTAATTGTTTAAAAATACGGCGTGTTGCCAAGTCATCACGATTGGTTTGCCACGCCAATACACCTTGTGCGGGAGCAGGTACAAACTCCGTTGGATGGAGTTCTACTACTTCAAAATCATCCAGTGGCAGATTGAGCCGCCCCACGCCTGCTGCTGCCAGGAAAATAGCGTCAAAGTCACCTGTTCGGAGTTTTTCTAAGCGCGTGGGTACATTGCCGCGAATATCCTTGAGTACGGCATCGGGGCGATAGTCGAGGAGTTGTGCTTTTCGGCGGGCCGCAGATGTCCCGACAATAGCATGCTCTTTGAACCTGAAAATTTTCGTTTTATCGAGGGCTTCTTTGCGCACAACAAGCAAATCTGCTGGATTATCGCGGTACGAAACTGCGGTAATCACTAGACCTTCGGGCTGTTGGGTAGGCAGGTCTTTCATAGAATGCACGGCTACATCTACTTCACCTCTGAGGAGCGCTTCTTCTATTTCTTTGGTAAAAAAGCCCTTGCCTTCCATCTTGTCAAAACCCAAATGCTGAATCATATCACCTTGTGTTTTGATGATGACTAGTTCGCTTTCCACGCCGATGCGGGCTAGTTCGGTGCGGGTAAACTCCGCTTGCCAAAGTGCTAATTTGCTACCTCTTGTTCCTATTTTTATCATTTTATATATCGTCGTTGGGACGCACCTGTATGTGCGCCGATCATTATGCGTGCCGCCCCACGTATTCTCCTACCAAACGAACATCCTCAAAAGAATTGTACAATGGAATTGGTGCGAATCGGATCACATTGGGTTCCCGCCAATCGGCCAGCACACCGTGTTGGGTCAAATCATCAAACAATGCCTTTCCGTTGGATTGGCACAGTAACGACAACTGACAACCACGCTGCGCAGGGTCTTTCGGCGTAATAATTTTGTATAATTGTTGGTCTGGATCTATTTCCAGTAGTATTTTTTCCAAAAAAGCGGTCAATTCCATACTTTTTTGCCGAAGTGCAGCCATACCTGCTGCATCAAAAATATCTAAACTGGCTTTATGGGCTGCGAAAGAAAACACCTGTGCATTACTGATTTGCCAACCCTCGGCACCATACATTGGTTGAAATCCTTTGCGCATTTTGAACCGCTCTTTTTCATCGTGGCCCCACCAGCCCGCCAAACGAGGTAATGAGCGATTATCGGCATGACGCTCATGTACAAATACGCCAGAAGGCCCGCCAGGACCCGAATTGAGGTATTTGTAACTGCACCATACCGCAAAATCGGCACCCCAATCGTGGAGTTGGAGTGGTACATTTCCCGCAGCATGCGCCAGATCGAAACCCGCGTAAGCACCTGCCTTATGCGCCGCCTGTGTTATCGAAGCCATGTCAAAACATTGACCGGTATAGTAATTGACACCGCCAAAAAGCACCAGGGCTAACTGTTCGCTATGGGTTTCAATCGCAGCAATAATATCTTCTGTCCGAAGCGTATCTTCACCAGCCCTTGGTGCAATTTCCACAATAGCGGTTTCGGGATCAAAGCCATGCCAGCGCACCTGTGTTTCCATCGCGTATTGATCGCTTGGGAATGCACCTGCTTCCATTATTATTTTGAAACGGCCACCTGCTTCTGGTCTGTAAAAAGATGCCATCATCAGATGGAGATTTACCGTTAAAGTATTCATTACCACCACTTCGTGGGGCAAAGCACCTACTAATCGGGCTGTTTGTGGCATTAAAAATTTATGGTAATACATCCAGGGTTGCTCACCCATAAAATGACCTTCTACCCCATATTGCCCCCAATGATCTAATTCCGCCAATATGGCATTCCTTACCCCAATAGGTTGTAAACCCAAGGAATTACCGCACATATAAATAACAGGTTTCCCTTCGTGCTGTGGGAAAATAAACTGCTCCCTATACCCTTTGAGTGGATCGGCAGCGTCTTTGGAAATGGCAAAATCTTTATGCATATCAAAAAAGAGGACAAATGTAATGCAAGTAGTATGGATTGCGTTGTATTGGATACAATTTTATGAATTAGGACAAGGGAAATGGTGTTTTTTTGTCTAAATGCAACTAATAAAGCCCTAATCGCGTTATTCTATATCATAAAAAAGTAACCATGAAATATATTATTGCAATTATCTTTTCACTCCTTTCTGTATTCAGTTGCACAGGTCAAGTAAAAAGTGGAACGTACAAAACAATGCTCCAAAAATTATTGAGCCATACTGTACCAGAGACAACAATAGAAGAAGCCAAGTCCAAGAAAGAGGCAATTTTTTTAGATGCGCGCGAGCCCAATGAATACGCTGTAAGTCATATCGGTGGTAGCACACATGTGGGATACGATCATTTTGAGTTATCAACAATCCCAACAATGCCCAAAGACACACCTATTATTGTGTATTGCTCGGTAGGTTACCGTAGCGAAAAAGTAGCAGAGCAGTTAATTGCAGCCGGTTATACCCAAGTATCCAATCTTTATGGAGGTATTTTTGAGTGGGTTAATGAAGAACAACCCGTTTATGATACAAAAGGAAAAACACAAAAAGTACACGCTTACAATAAAGTATGGGGCGTATGGCTCAGAAAAGGGAAAAAAGTATATTAGGAATATGACCTTATATGCCTAATATTTTATCCAAAAACATCACCGTTAAAGATAAAACGACAAGTGCTAAAAATAATACTTCTGCAATTGCTTTGTTCCTCATGGATTGGAAAGTAAGTGCCAAAAACGTACTTATTCCCGTGCCTGCCAGTAGAAAATGCTCTATTTGTGGTTGATTTCTTAGTAATATGCTTACAATTACAGCAAATATAAGCCAATAAAAAATATTGTTATATTTTTGAACCTGTATTAGCCGCTTGAAATAGTAAATGTTATAACTAAACAATACGATCATTAAAAGCAGTATAAGTAATCCAATTTGCGCTATTGTAACTAAAGAGAAATCTAAATTAAAGTCCCAAAACTCAAATAATACGCGGAATTGTTCCCGACGAAATTCAGCACCTTGATCAAACCATACTGCAATACTCCACCCAATAAAACCAGGTACAAACGCGCCTAGAAGAAACACCATAATATCCCTTGTTTTGATCGAGCGAAGGTGTAATATTGACAACAAACCTATCGGAAGCAGCCAAATAATAGGCACATAAAATAAGGCTGCTGTTGCCAGCAACACACCTGCATCAAATGTAATTAATGTAATGCTAGATGATTTGTATATATCAAAAATAAGACGATAAACTATTGGGAAAAAAGTAGCCGCGACCAATGGAGGAGACAAAAATTGAAAATCAGCGACACACGACATGGCCAGCACATAAAAAAGGGGGACTAGCCAATTGCGTTCGGGGTTAACACGGCTCGTATTAACCATCCAGTTCATTAATAATGCTTGTATAAATACTAATATTGCCGATACAAGTGCTGACAAAAAAGGCGCATTACTTGCCCATCCAAACAAAAGCAGGTATAGGTTACCCGCGCCATCAACAGGAGTTGTATCTGGACTGATAAACCCCATTAGGGCGGGCATTCGGATCAAGCCTGTAAACAAGGCGATCATTAAAGCCGTAGTGACCTGGTTATTACGAAATAATGCTAACACGCGGCGAAGGTAAATTATTCTGTTGGAATTTGAATATCTATTGAAGTACCTTTCCCAATTTCACTGCGCAATTGGATAGGCCAACCGTGTTGTTTACATATCTCACGTACATAAAATAAACCAAGTCCGAAACCTTTTACATTGTGGACATTGCCGGTAGAGACCCTGTAAAACTTATCAAATACTCGTTTTTGGTGCTCTTTTGAGATGCCGAGGCCATTATCGGCTACTTTTAACCCAACACCTTTTTTACTTTTATACAACCCTACTACGATTTCGGGCGGCACATTGGGCTTAGAATATTTTACAGCATTATCGACTAAATTATGCAAAATATTGGTCAAATGGAGTCGGTCGGCCATCACAATAGGATGTGGAATACCAAGATGCAATTGTAATTTCCCTTCTTTTTCG
Organism: Bacteroidota bacterium; assembly: GCA_041160955.1. Classification (GTDB taxonomy): domain Bacteria; phylum Bacteroidota; class Bacteroidia; order Chitinophagales; family Saprospiraceae; genus M3007. The sequence goes on along the minus strand of JBEAVK010000309.1, from coordinate 20,269 downwards.
CCAATTTTTAATTCCAATGAAGGAGAAAGGCTATTAATCAACTCCTCTAAATCCACTTTTTCTTTATTCAATTCCAAATGATCGCGCTCTATTTTGGCCAACTGCAATACTTTTTCTACTTGCGTATTCAAACGCATTACTTGCTCTTTAATAATACCCGCATACCGATTCAAGCGCATATCGCTCTTGATAGAGGCATTTTGCAAAAAGACATCTGTTGAAATATTGATCGTAGAAATAGGCGTTTTGAACTCGTGCGTCATATTATTGATGAAATCGCGCTGAAGTTCCGACAATTGCTTTTGCCGCAAAATGACAAACATGGAATAAATAAAAAACGCTACAGTCACCAGCATTAGTAACGAAAATACCACAACAATCCACATATTGCTGATGAGACTTGCATTTTTGTCTGGAAAACGTACTCCAAAATAATAAATAAAATCAGCATCATCTAAAGCGGGCAAAGTATTTTTTTGGTTCAAGTCTTCATCAAACACAAAACCTTCTTTTACATAACGAATCATTTTGCCAGCTACCATTTGGTTGCTAGAGCAATCAAAAATACCGTAATGGAAAGCCTCTTTAAGCCCTTGTGCTTCTAAAGATTGCCCTAGATAATGTTCCAAATCACCCGCTTTAAACTGATTATTGATGTTCACCACATAATAATTGGAATAAGGCTGAACAATGAGGTTTTTGGCTGGCAATGTGAAGGCTGGCGAAGAGGTATAACTCAATTTGTTCGCCGTTTCGAGCAGTGCCTGAAATACCTTACGGTTGAACTCTCGTTCCTGTAAGTCATAAGTCAATAATACCCAATAGGTTTGCACCGCAAGCAAACTAGCAATAGCAATTGCGCCCAGTATAATGACACGACGAATAATGGCGTTGGTCATAGTTTTCCTTTAATTGGCCATTTGTGGGCAACGAATATCCCCAAAGAAGTACATCAGGCCAATACCCAAAAACATATAGGTATCGTTGGATTTGCCATTTCCACGCTGTCTGCCGGGAAGCCCTACACGTGGTTCTTTGGAACGGTCTGCTAAAGCGGCGGCAATTTCACCACGTTGGCCTTTTACATCACGAATATCAGCGTAATTACCGCTGACATCATCTATATAATCGGTAAATAATTTGCGGGCACTAAAGGCCACATCAAGGCTCCAACGGTACGAAAGATCGTATCTAAAACCCATACCATAAGCAATGCCGCCTTGTAAGGTATTGTATTCTTCGCCGCGAAATTGTCCTTCGGTACCCATTTCCACCAAACGATAGGTTTTTCCTTCATATTCGGTTTTAGGATTGAAATAAAAACCTGTTGGCCCCACAAACATATAAGGGGAGAAGAAATAATCGCGGTGGCCATGCACATAAGGCAAAAAATTAAATTCGAGGGTGGCGGCTCCGTCAATTAAAATGCTATTAAAATTGAGGTTGCGGCGTTGCTCAAAAATATTCTTAGAATCGGCATCGGTTGCGCTTATTCGGCCATAATTGGCACCAAAACGCAAAGCCAAACGGTCGTTAATATTATAACGAGCACCTGCTCCAGCCGCCAGATGGACACGATTGACCCGGAAATCAGTGTTTAGGTCGCCAAAATAATTGGAAACACCAATCCATGCTCCTGTTTCCCAACCTTTCATTTGAGCAAAAGAAACTTGTGTGCATAAAAGCATCGCACTAATAGAAAGTGCACAGTATTTGATATATTGCATAATTTGTATTGATCGAAATGGCATTCAGAATGGTGTTTTCCCCATTTTGTATTCTATTGGGTCGGCAAAGGTACATAAGGTTGCCTAAATTGCAGTTTTTTTAACAGAACACTCAAAACGACGAAAAATCATTTGGATTGTTTCATCTCATTGTATTCGGCTTAATAAATTCAACTAGGTAATTCTAGCCCGATTTAATCTTTTTGGCATGCGATTCAAAGTGTCAAAATACCATCAAATTATTTGAAAAAATAGACTAATTAAAAAAATAACCCTATCTTTGTTATCGCTTTGGCAGCAAACAAGCTACTGTCAACGTTTTTCCATCCTAAAATATTTGTTCGTCCATTTATGAAATCTTTATTTGTCATTATATTTGTTGTTTTAGGGTGTATAGGTACACTCCATGCGCAGAGAGTTATTACATCATCTACGGAAACATCGGAACCGGAAAAATCAAAATTGATCCAGTTTTCAGGTATGTTAGTGACCGATGATGGTAAAGGTATGATTCCTGTACCTTATGCAACTATTTTTTTACCAGAAAAACACAGAGGAACCTATTCCGATTATCGGGGATTTTTCTCTTTAGTGGTGGAAAAGGGCGATAAAATTAAATTTACTTACCTAGGACTAGAGACTAAAACCATCACAATTCCCGATACTTTAACACAAGATCGGTACTCTGTGGTGCAATTTTTACCGCAAGATACTTTTACCCTACCCACTATTGTCATTTTTGCATGGCCATCAAGAGAGCATTTTAAGATCGAATTTTTAAAAATGGACGTAACCACCGAGTTGCAAAAACTTGCAGTTAAAAACTTAGCCAATGACTACCTCAAAGATGCCCGCAAAAACGATGAAATTGTAGCGTTTTCAGGTAAAGAAGGTGCCAATTATTACCTTCGCCAGCAATCTAAGGAGTTTGTGTATATGGGACAAACACCACCCATGAACATCTTTAGTCCATTGGCTTGGGCTAAGTTTTTTGGCGATTGGAAAGACGGAAAATTCAAGAAAAAAGAATAAACACGGTTAAAATAACCTTAATACCGCTTAAATGCCCTAAAAAAGCGATCCGGCAGTTCCTGTCTGCAAGCGGCTTGATAATCCTGAAAAGAACAAGGGATAAGCCGATGCCTTTGGTGTTTGCGTTTAATGTCGATCGGGACTTGTAGCCACCAACGCCCGGTGAAAGTGCTTTTCCAAAAAGTAAGTTGGTAATTGAATTCCGGCATATCCACCACATATTCAGTAAGTCCTTTAAAACTTACCGGGTAATCGCCCTTGCGGTTAAAAAAACCATCTAAGAAATACCAAATTAATTGTGCCGATGATTGAGCAGTTACGCCAAGCGTATCTTTGGCCGTTTCTAAACCATACACACCGAATGAGGTTAATTTATCGCTCATACCTGCATAACGCGTAAGTTGGCAGGCTTCTTCCAGGAAAAAACCAGAGACAGAAGGATTTTGTACAGCGGGTGCTTCGCAATTTTTCAAGGCACTGAGGTGAAAACTCAATAAATCCGCATCCCTCAATATCGGCTCTGTTTCTTCCAATGCCGTACGCGACCGACCTAAGCGATATACATCAAAATTATTTTTTTCCAACATCTTTTGTACTGATGGGGGCATCAAATGTGCTTGTGACCCTATGAGTGCGTAATGAAACAGCATAGGATGACTAATATCCACCAAAGGCTCTTGAGTAGCCATAAAACGAAATACTTCGTCGATACTTGTCCAATTTACTACGGCTTTTGCTTCTTGGTACGCGAGGAACTGTGCACGGGCGAGATCATTGCTTCCTCCAATCAAAACGGGTACAATTTTACCGGTGATTAATTCATAGATCACCGAAACCAGTTGGGTCGTATCAGCCTTGCGCAAGTTGCCCAAATCTGCAATGGCACCATCTGTAAATGGAGCAGCATAACTATATAGTGCCATGCGCACAGCATTCGCAGATGCTTCATCGGTACCGATCAGCGCTATTTTTACTTTTTTCAGATCTGGTAAATCTTTTTGGAAAAACACCATCTGTTGCCCCAAGGATTCTTTAGTTCCTTTTTTGGCATAGTCGGGGATAGATTTTGGGAGCGGCTTTAGCCAATTTTGTAACATAGGCACAAAGGTAAGGAACGGTGTTGGAATAAAGGTACAGATTGATGCACATCTTTTGCCCTCATATTTCCTCTTTTTCTACTTAAATAGGTAGGCTATTTGCGCAAAAAAACAGAAAATCTGAGACCAAAATCTGAAGCCTGAATTTGTACCTTTATTCCAACACCGTTCCTAAGTTGTTTCTGTTTATATTGTTTAATCAATTACCTTTGCCGCGCCTTGTTATATGGTAAACTCAATTTACAGTGTACTTAGTAACGAATAACCCAATTATTAACGCCATTCATTAGGCATTATACCTAATTAGGGTCGTAATGCTGAAATGAGGAAATTTTTGTCAAATCAAGGCAAGTTTTGCAGTCGAAATGGGGTGTTTTCGGCGAAAAATTTAACGAAAATTTGGCAAAAATTAACCATTCTCAGCATACGAAATTAATTCTGTATAATGTCTAGAAGCACGTACTAACCAAACGTGAGTTGAAAGTGGGCATCATTTAATTCAATAAAACAAATTATTCATGGTAGATTTGCTAGAAAAATACAAACAAAAGCAACCCGAAATCGTCTTTGAATGGCATGATTCGGAAACAGAGGCGGAAGGCTGGATTGTCATCAACTCTTTACGGGGTGGAGCCGCCGGCGGTGGTACGCGTATGCGCAAGGGGCTGACACGGGAGGAGGTAACTTCTTTGGCCAAAGTAATGGAAATTAAATTTAGTGTGGCTGGTCCGCCCATTGGCGGTGCAAAAAGCGGCATTAATTTTGATCCTTCCGATCCTCGCCGCTTGGAAGTGCTGGCGCGTTGGTACCGTGCGGCCTTGCCCATTTTGAAACATTATTATGGTACTGGTGGCGATTTGAATGTAGATGAAATAAAAGATGTAGTGCCAATAACAGAAGACCTCGGTTTGTGGCATCCGCAAGAAGGTATAGTTAAAGGACACTTGAAACCAACGGAGGGCGGTCAAATTAATGTAATTGGGCAATTAAGGTATGGCTGTACTAAAATTGTAGAAGATCCCGAATACCTACCCGAAGGAGGGGAGCATCGTTACGCTGTGGCCGATTTAATTACCGGTTATGGCGTGGCAGAGTCTGTAAAACATTTTTATGATATATTCCATCAATCGGGTTTATCTGGCAAAACTGCTATTATCCAAGGATGGGGCAATGTGGCCTCTGCGGCAGCATGTTATTTGGCCAAGGAGGGTGTAAAAATCATAGGTATTATTGACAGGGCCGGCGGTATCATACGAAAAGAAGGGTTGTCGTTGGAAGAAGTAAAAGCACTCTTTAGTAATAAGGTCGGCAACCAACTCATGGCACCCGATTTATTACCGTTTGATGTGGTCAATAAAGAGATTTGGGAATTGGGGGCGCAGATATTTATTCCGGGAGCAGCCTCTAAAATTGTGACGCGAGCACAAGTTGATAGTCTTATAGCCCACAACATTGAATGTATATCCTGCGGGGCAAATGTGCCTTTTACGGATGACCAAGTGTTCTTTGGGCCGACCGCCAAATATGCTGATGAGCAGACAGGCGTGATTCCCGATTTCTTAGCAAATTGTGGTATGGCACGGGTATTTGCATATTTGATGCAACCAGATATTGTGATGACGGATAGTGCAATTTTTAGTGATATATCGGCTGTAATTAGGGCCGGATTAGCAGAAGTTGCAGTAAATAACCCCTCTCCAAAAAAAATTTCGGCCTCTGCGCTATATTTAGCACTCAGAAAGTTGGGCGTTTAACAAAAATATCCACAACTTTGCGGCTGGAAACCATTATAATGGTTTTTTATACAAAAACTAAACAGCGATTTTTGCAAAACAAACTCGTTTATTGTTAACCTTTTTCATTTCACTAAATTAATAGTGACATCATGTCAATGAGGAAATTAATTTTTACTTTTCTTTTCGGTGCTTTAGCCGCGAGCCTTTCCGCACAAGACGCATCTGCTCCAACTGCACCTTATCGCTCTTTCTCTCCTGCTGACCAGTGGGAAGTAGGCGTTCATCTCGGTACACCATTTGTAAGTGGTGATGTCGATTCTAAGTTCCCCGGTTTCGGTGGTGGCTTACATGTTCGTAAATCTATCGACCATGTGTTTTCTATTCGTTTGAACACGCTTTTTGCTAGTGCGTCAAATGAAAATAATGAGGCTTCTGATCTTCGCAAATCCGATATGACTTGGATTTCAGGTGGTGGTGAAGTAGTGGTTGCTCTTAATAATTTGATTTGGAACAAGCCATACCACAAATTGCTTTTAAATGCATTTGGTGGTATTGGTGGTACTCGATTCACTTCAACGTATGAGAATATCCCAGCAATCGCTAATGGCGAGACTAGTTTCACTACTGCCTATATCAATGGTGGTGCTGGTATCTCTTACCGTGTTAGTCCAAAGTTCAATATCGGTTTAGAATATACTGTATATTCTCCTTTTGGTACTGCTGGTGACCGCTTGGATGGTGATCCAAACATCACATTCCAAGGTACTTCTTACCGCGATAACCTTCACTTCCCAAATCTTACTTTGAACTTTAACTTAGGTGGTAAAGACAAGAAGACAGGTTTGGCTAGAGTAGAGCCTCGCTACTGGGCAAATCCATTGGATGGTGTTTCTACTGCAATCAGTGCATTGGAAGCGCGTGCGATCTATGATCCAACCGATAGCGATGGTGACGGTATCATCAATGATATTGACCAAGAAGATAATAGCCCTGCTGGCGCACGTGTGGACAGCAAAGGTGTAACTTTGGATTCTGACGGCGACAAAGTGCCTGATTACAAGGATAAAGAGCCATTCTCTCCTCCAGGTTACCCAGTAGATGGTACGGGTGTTGCACAAGTACCTAAGCCAAAAATTCTTACAGAAGACGACGTTAATCGTATCGTTGATGCTAAATTGGCTAATTTCAAATTGCCAACTCAGCCATCTGTTGTAGATTGGTTCCTTCCAATGGTAAATTTCGACTTGAACAGCTATACTGTAAAGAAAAGCGAGTACGAAAAATTGTATCAAGTGGCTCAAGTATTGAAGTCAAACCCAACTATCCGTTTGGTGGCTACTGGTAACACAGACCGTTTGAACAATGAGACATACAATAATGTATTGTCTTACAACCGTGCTAATGCTGTAATTGCGCACCTAGTTGCACAATATGGTATCGCTCGTGATCGTATGGTCTTGAATTGGGCTGGTGAGGGTGTTAATATCATCCCAACTAATACAGCTAATGTGGCAAATCGTCGCGTTGAATTCCGCGTTGCTAAAGCTGCTGACAAAGAAATGGGTCGCCCAGAAGGCAAAGAAGCAGGTAAAGGCCGTATCGAAGGTAACTCTTCTGGTTTCTAATTTTTGCTCAATATTCAATAGGCTTTCGGGTCTATTTTAAATAGCAGGCAGCCCTTTCATCATGTAGGGGCTGCCTGTTTTTATTATTTATCTTATGAAACAGTTCATTATTCTCGTTGCTATATTAGCAATTTTGGCGCCATTTGGCACCTCAGCCCAAACCACAAAAATTAAAAAAGTAGTACTACAAGGGTTTTGGTGGGACTACAAAAACAATAACTTTACTAATAGCTGGAGTAATTACCTGACAGAATTAGCACCAAGGCTAAAAACAATGGGTATTGATGCCGTATGGATACCTCCCTGTTACAAAAACCAATCGCCCACTTGGGTCGGCTATGGCCCAATGGATCATTATGATCTTGGCGATAAATTCCAAAAAGGTAGCCCAAATACCTTTACTGGCATGGGAACCAAGGATGAACTATTACGTATGATCGCAGTATTGCATGCCAACGGTATCGAAGTGATCCAAGATGTGGTACTCAATCATGTGGACGGTGCCGGCAGTGCATCCGGTGGTGGTGGACAAGACCTCGAACCAACCTACTCACTCGCCTCGAATAGCGGTTTTAAAAACTTCCGATACAGCTGCTTCGCTACTCCAGCCATTGATGAATCCCAAAATGACTACTGGACGCGCCGTGGCCGATGGCCTAAAAATTATACTAACTTTCACCCCAATCCAAACAATAACTGTAACACTGGCGATATATGTAGCCCATTTTTTGGCCCAGATATTGACTTTTCGCTTAATTCATCGGGTTTGAGTTCCAATATCCCTACTTCTGGAACACCTCCGGGGTATCCCGCTACCCGCACCTACCATAACCCTCCACAAGGCACGGATTACATGTACAATGGCGCTACCAACTGGTTCAAATGGTTCCATAAACAGACTAATGTGGATGGCTACCGTTGGGATGCAGTAAAACATTTTCCAGTATATGTCCAACGCGACCTTACGCGCCAAGCCAAATACCTGACGGGGAGTTTCAATGGAGGCTATAGTATGTACAATATTGGCGAATGGATTGGCGATAAAAGCGTGCTTGATCCTTACGTAACTAATATGGCAGCAAGCAGTCTTGGCTTTGGCTATGAAGAGCATACGGGTACTTTTGATTTTAACTTGCGTTGCTATAATACCCTAGCAAATTCGGGTCTTGCCAGTTTATATGATTTGGTAACGAGTAATATCAGCGGAAACTACGATTTGGCCAATATTCCTGGCCTACAACAAGATAAACGCTTTTACGACTATGCCTCGCCTTCAGCACGTGTACACCGCTCTGCGCCATTTGTGAATAGCCACGATACCTATCGCCCTTTCTTGGATGCTAATGGTAACTTTTTAAAACCATTGGGCGACCCCTCGGGATGGAACGAAGCACAAGAATTAGGTGGTAAAGGAAAACATATTGACCCCCGCGAACCTCGTGTTGCAGCAGCTTATGCTATTATTATGGCTGTGGATGGTAATCCAATGGTGTTTTTTGAAGATATATTTAATATAGGAACAACCAGCAAAAGGTGGTCGCACCAGCCTACCAATACTACCGATTTGCCTACTTGGAACGATGTGTCCAATATCATACAATGCCACCAAAAACTAGCATTTAAAGATGGTAACTATAAGGTACGAAGTGCTGAAGCAGGCGCTTTCTATCCTTCGGGATCAAGTGCCAATAATCACTTGGTATTTGAGCGAAGTGCAAAAGCCGTTATTGGCGTAAATGACCAATTCAGCACCGATCAGGAAATGTGGATTGATTCCGATTTTGCAGCAGGAACAATTTTAATGGATTATTCTGGCGCAAATGGTACAACTACATCCGTAGTACAAAACGATAAACGGGTCTTTATAAAAACTAAGTCAGTGGGGCATACCATTCCGAATGTATTTGGGCATGGATACTCTGTATGGGCACCTGTGCCTAATAATGTGCCATTTACCACCGTTACAGCACTTTTGGCGCACCTCAATTATACACCTCCCCGCGCTACTGAAACAACACAAGAATGGGAAATGGACGATGATTTGGGCGATAGCCATTGCAGTTCCTTAGGATACGGCGGAAAAACACCCGATAACTCCCCCAACGACCGCGTGGTGGGTAAGTTTTTTGCTGCTGCCAATACAAATGTAGCCTATACTGCTACCCTAACAACAGTAGGTACAAGCCTTACTTTAGATATATGCAAATTAGATGGCACCGTAATGGGGACGGTAAGCGGAAGTACGGCTACTATTTCCGGCTCGTTTACTAATGATGCTACGCGTTGGTTAACGATCAAAGTACGCAATACTGCTGCCAACACTTTGGGACAAAAATGCTTTGTCAAAATGACCTATACAGCACCATCAACCGTTGTAACCAATGCTTTCCCTGCTGCTACTACAGTCTCTATTTGGACCAGCAATGGGGATTCTAATGACTGGAATGACCCCAAAAACTGGGAAGAATGCAAAATACCACTGTGCACAGGCACGGTTTTAATTCCGCATGAAGTAAAGTTTATGCCAAAATTGGATGCTTGTTTTACGGGGACTTTGATCAATAATGCTGGATTATCGCTCAAACCCAAAGTATTCCTTCATGGCCCCTATAATTCCGCTACCGGTTTAATGAATGATGATTTAAGGGTGGGTAATTATATACCATTAGCAACGCCGTATGGCGGCACAGAAGTGACAACCGCCGCTGTACTTGGCGTAACAGGGAATAATGCCATTGTTGATTGGGTAAAAATAGAATTACGCGACAAAAATACGCCCTCCACTATTTTACAAACCCGTAGCGCACTACTCCAATGCGATGGCGATGTAGTAGGTGTCGATGGTGTATCGCCTTTATTCTTAAATGGTGTGCTAAGCGATAATTATTATATCGCTGTTCGGCACCGCAACCACTTGGGGACTATGACCGCAGCGTCTGTAGCCTTAGGCAATACGGTAAACACCACTGATTTTTCTACCACAACTACCTTTGGCACCAATGCACAACGCTCGCTTGGTGGCAGCATCAACGGGTTATGGAGCGGCAATGGGAATGGTGATAATAAAGTAAAATACCAAGGTAGCGCTAATGATGCCAATACAACACTCAGCCAAGTGCTTTCGTACAATGGCAATAATCCAGGTTTTAGTTATAATTATGATTTTGCGTTCGGCTATTTTTCTGGCGACTATAATATGGATGGCAAAGTAAAATACCAAGGCGGTGGCAATGATTTGAACGTTATTTTATCTAATGTATTAAGTTACCCAGCCAATGCTGGTAGCTTTGCATTTAATTACGATTTATTATTGGAACAACTGCCTTAACAACAGATCTATTTCACGTTCCATTACAAATCAATATAGATTCATTATCAGTTAGTAAAATAAATCATGAAAAATATACTTTTAGTCGCTATTTTAGGGCTATTTTGGTCTAATTCATCTATTTTTTGTCAAAACGCCGGACTATCACTTACGTGGAATGGCACGGCTTATGTCGTCAAAATGGATGTCGTGACGGGTACCAATCCGTTATTTTTAGGTAGTTCACAAATCTCTATTGTTACCCCTTCATCGGTCGTAACATCGGGGATAGTGGTTACCTGCGTTAGTCCTTGTTTAAATCCTTGGAATGCCAATACCTTTGTTAATGCTCCAAGTGCTGCCCCAAGCAGCAATTTTATTGCCATAGCAACCCTTGGAGGCAATATGGGTAATGTGGCCAGTGGTAGTGCTGTAACGTTGTTTACGTTTACGCTTCCGGGCGGCTGCAACACGGGTGTTCGTCTTTTTGACAATATTAATGACCCCAATTCGAGTCAAATGCCCGGCGGACAAGATTTTAAAAATACGTTGGTCAATGGCCTTATCAATTTTGAATTTTATAATAGCAATAATGGCAATAATGTAGTGTGTGTACCAGCACCACTTGATTTGTTGCGATTCACGGCCAATCTTGAAGGGGAAAATGTTCGATTGGATTGGAAAACCGAAAATGAAATCAATGTAAGTCATTTTGAGGTACAACGTTCCGAAGACGGCATTCGTTATGCCACTATTGGCCGTAAAGAAGCCTATAATTTAAGGGAAGCTCGGTACGATTTCCTAGACGAAGATGTACCCAATACGCGTGTTGCATACTACAGGTTACAACAATACGACTTGGACAATACGGCTGTTTATTCGCCTGTGCGTTCGGTACGCTTACAGAGCGAACGCCTGCGGCTGTCGTTATCTCCCAATCCTGCTGCGCGTGGCCTAGTTATTACCATCGGAGCCCCAGAGGATATGGTGGCCGCTGTGCAAATACACAATGCTGCTGGTGTACAAATGTACAGTGAAAGGCATACGCTACAGTCCGGGGCGAATGAAATAACTCTTGCTGTGACGGATTGGCCAGAGGGAACATACGTGGTATCGGTACAGAGTGGCACGCGGAGTAATGAACAACGATTTGTTGTAAAACACTAGCCTTGCATTATCCAACCTCCTTATTGATTTGGGCGATTGCGCTGTTGTTTCCGGCTTACTGGGTCAGCGCAATCGACCACACACCCTTTTTTTGGGATACCGTTCAGTTGGCTTCCAAACATGCGCATTTTTTTTACGAAAATGGCTTGCAATGGAGCGCATTACCTTCCAATATTGATAGTGGTCATCCGCCATTATTGGGTTACTATTTGGCGTTGTGCTGGAGTGTTTTTGGCAAGTCGTTATGGGTGAGCCATTGGGCGATCTATCCTTTTTTAGTAGGTTTGGTATATCAAATCATTAAAATTGGGCAATATGTAGCAGGCGCATGGGGCTGGTTTTTATTGCCTATGCTATGGCTGGATGCTGTTACCGCTGGACAATCGGTACTGGTTAGCCCCGATATTATACTATTATTCGGCTTGTTACTGGCTATCAATGGAGCGTTATACAAGCAACGGATTTATAGCGTTTTAGGTGGAATTTTAATCTGCGCAATTAGTATGCGCGGCATGATGTGTGCTGCGGCTCTAGCATTTTGGTTGTTTTTTATCGCCAATGGATCGATATTACAAAAAGCAAAAGCAGTATGGCCCATATTGCCGGGTGCAATATTTGGTCTGATATTTTTAATTTGGCATTATAAAGCCACAGGTTGGGTAGGTCATTTTGAAGGCTCCACATGGTCGGCAGCATTCCAACGAGTAGATGGAAAAGGCTTGCTACGCAATGTAGTCATTCTTGCTTGGCGGTGGTTGGATCTGAATCGCTTTTTGGTGTGGTTTTTGGTTGTTTTTTTATTTTTTAGAATAGGAAAGCGTAATTTTTGGTCGCACAACAGATCAGTTTTTATTTTATTTTTATGCTTAGGCTTCTTTCTTACGCCCTCTGCTTTGATCTATCAAAACCTATCGGCGCACCGGTATTTTTTACCCATATTTGCTGTATTACACGTATTGGCATTAACGATGATTGTGCAGTGTAATATTTCAGATATAAAGAAGACTATATTACTTACGTCATTGGTTATTGCCATCGCAGCAGGCAATTTTTGGGTATATCCAAGGGGCGTTTCGATGGATTGGGATAGTACATTAGCACATTTGCCTTATCACAATTTAAGGGCAAAAGCAATGAATTATATTAAAGATCAACACATTGATTTACAAACAGTTGGGACGAGTTTCCCTAATTTGAATACAGGAGAACATTTGCTATTAAATGGCGATTCAAGATTAATGTCGGCTATCGATTTTCAAAAAAACCAATGGGTACTAGCTTCCAATGTACTCAATGATATAGATGAACCGGAATACGCCGAACTGGCAGCACACTGGCATCTTGTACAACGCTGGGAGCAAGGTATGGTTTGGTTTGAGTTGTACCAAAAAGGAGCCAAGCAATAATAAAATAACCTCCTATATTGAAGGTTTTGGAAACCTGACTTTTGTTTAAAAAGGGTTGGCTTATCGTTTTAAAACAACACACTTTTGTATCCACAAGCAATTTCTAACTCATAAAATAATGTATATTATGCGAATTAATTTTATCCTATTTGTTGTGCTACTCAGCAGTGCGCTTAGCAGTTTTGCACAGGTTTCCAGCACCCTAACAGCCAATAATGTGGTGGCTACATTTTCCAATAATGGATTATTCTTTAATAATGGTGCTACTGGCGGTTTTGAACCTATTTTTAATGGCGTTAAACAGGGCAGTTCATTAGAAGAGTCTGGTTTATGGATTTCGGGGCTAGATCCTGGAGGTAGTCTAAGAATGTCTATTGCTTATCAGGGCAAATCCGATTTTTCATCAGGTACACTTGATCCCGTGACGGGCGCACCATCTGGTTTTTTGAAAGATAAAATTTGGAAAGTTACCCGCGAAGAAATCGAGCAACATAAGGCCGATTTTGCGGATAATGGTGTAATCGATAATCCTATTCCTGCTATTTTTGGATGGCCAGGGAGAGGAAACCCTTCATTTTCGACAGTAAATACTGGTATGCAGTTGCCCAATACGCCCCAAGCACTTGCACCTTATTTTGATGCTGATTTCGACGGCCTTTACAACCCAGCCAATGGCGATTACCCAGCCATTGAGATACGTTATTGCGCACCCATTGAAGGCGCAAAGGAAATTTGCTGGTATGTGATCAACGATGTAGATGTACCCAGCAATCCGGCAACTGTAGCAGGAAGTTTGAATGTTGAAATTCAGGTAACTACTTGGGCTTACGAGTGTAGCACTGAAAATGCACCGTCAGGGAATTCCATTTTTACTAGTCTTAAGGTCATTAATAGAAGCGTCGTAGTTTTAGATCAAGTTCGTTTTGGCCTTTACAATGACTTTTCTATTGGAGGGAAGGATGATGATTTTGTAGGTTTTGATCCATTACGTTATCTCACTTTTGCTTATAATGGCGGCAGTAACGATGCTATCTATGGTACTAATGCGCCATCTATGGGGGTAGATATATTAAGTACACCTAGAATACCAGTTGTGCTTCCTGATGGGAAAGACTCCCTTATTGAGGCCAATGTAAACTTTTTTGTACCGTTTAACCCATTGCTTACTTTTACAAAGGAGGGTGTACTAAATATGATGCAAGGATTGAATGCAGATGGAACACCTTTACCTAACAATGGCCTTAACTACTTGGGTAACCCGAACAATGCCAATGAGCTATCCGAGATTAGTGTGGGTAATACACCGGGTAATCGTGCTACAATCACTACCTGTGAGCCATTTGAACTTCGGCCTGGCGCACAGAACGAATTCATGTTCGCGCACTTTTTTGCACGAAAAGCAGACTATTCTTCGCTAAAAAATCAATCGTTGATCTACGATCTATCGAATGGTGTACAGCGCTCTCGTGATAATTGTTTTGAACCAGATCCTAATTATGACCCATGTGCATCTGTATTGGTTACTGCGCCTGAAACAGCAACAATAGCCGACGATATTATATCCTTCCCCAATCCCGTGCAAGAAATTTGGTTTTTAGAAAGCAAAAACGCTTCAATTATTGGCGTAAGCCTAACGGATATCCAAGGAAAACTGGTATTCCAACAGCAAGGACTTCATTCCAATACCCTTGCGGTACAACTTTCTACGCTGCCATCGGGCGTATATATCGCACAAGTAAGAACAGATAATGGTGCGGTAGCCATGAGAAAACTGGTGGTAGCACCCAAATAATTGTTTGTGATACGAATGGAGGGTTTTAGTTGTAACTTTGCCCTCCATTCTATTCAAACAATGTCAAGAAATAACTTAATTATCCTCGCAATACTGCTGCTCGCTGGCGGCTATTTTTACTGGTCGCGCTTACCTAGATACGGAACAGGTAGTATAGTCGCTGATTTCGAAATTGTCCAGACCGATGGAAAAACCGTAAAACTAAGTGATTTACGAGGCAAACCCGTGCTCATTCATTTCTGGGGCAGTTGGTGTGGGCCGTGCAGACAGGAGAACCCAATGCTCTCCGATTTATATAAAACTTACCACGAAAAAGGTTTGGAAATTATCAGTATAGCCGTTGAACGCAATCCCAGTGGTTGGGCTAATGCGATCGAACGCGATGGCATTCAGTGGCCAATGCACGTGATGGAATCGGGGGATTTTGATGGCCCATTAGCAAAGCAATTCAATGTGCACTCTATTCCAGCCTTGTTTTTAGTGAATAAATCGGGGGCTTTGATGGCGAGTAATCCGAGTATTCCAGTATTGGGCAGGATGGTAATGGAACAATGTCGTTAAGGAACTATTTAATATTAAACCTCGCCCAGCGTCACATTTTTCGCCTCCGTAAAAAACCGCATTGCATCCCAGCCGCCTTCCCGACCAATACCGGAATCTTTTACGCCCCCAAATGGCGTGCGCAAATCGCGCAACATCCAAGTATTGACCCATACAATACCTGCTTGTAGTCCGGCAGAAAACCGTTGTGTCCGTTGGAGGTGATTGGTCCAAAGCGTAGCACTCAAGCCATAATTAGTGCCATTGGCCAAGGCAAGTGCCTCCGCTTCGGTATCGAAAGGTGCGATCGTCACCACAGGGCCAAAAATTTCTTCCTGATTGGTGCGGCAATGAATGGGCAGACCCGCAATCACGGTGGGCGCAATATACCAACCACCAGCCCCTTCACCGGACACTTCCACCGCGTGGCCGCCGCATAAAATAGTACCGCCTTCTGCTTTTGCCAATTCGATACAAGACATTATTTTGTCAAAATGCACTTTGCTCACCACTGCACCCAAATCGCTATCAGGTTCGGATGGAAAACCTACTTTTAGGGCATTGGTACGGGCGATAAAATCGGTGACAAATCGTTCGTAGAGACTGGATTCCACGTAGATACGCGATCCGCACAGGCAAATTTGGCCTTGGTTATTGAACGACGAGCGCACCGTGGTGGCCAGCATCGTTTCATAATCACAATCGGCAAAAATAATATTGGGGTTCTTCCCGCCGAGTTCCAAAGATAGTTTTTTAAACATTGGAGCGGCAACCCGTGCTATTTCGGCACCAGCCCGTGTACTACCCGTAAAGGAAATCGCCTTGATACTTGGGTGGCGTACAATAGCAGCACCTACCTCCGGGCCTTGGCCATGCAAAATATTAAGCACGCCGGGCGGAAGACCCGCTGCGGTACATATTTCACCGAGTAAATAAGCGGTGAGTGGCGTCACTTCTGATGGTTTGGCTACCACGCAATTACCTGCGGCCAGTGCGGGCGCAATTTTCCAAGTAAATAAATACAAAGGAAGGTTCCAAGGCGAAATACAGCCCACTACACCTACCGGTTGGCGCAGCGTATAACTGAGCGATTGACCGGGGACGTAATGGCTTTCGCTGGAAAAATGCAATAAAGCCGTAGCAAAAAACTTAAAATTGAGGGCAGAACGGGGAATATCAATGGTTTTCGCGGTTCGGATAGTTTTACCAGAATCGGCACTTTCGGCAGCAGCTAATGCGTCCAATCGCGCTAAAATGCCATCGGCAATACCGCGCAAAATATCGTGCCGTTGCTCGGGATGCAGCACCGACCAAGCGGGCAATGCAGCTTGCGCGGCAGCCACTGCAAGTTCCACATCTGCGTTATCGGAGTCGGGAAGCAGACCGGAAATTTGGCCGGTGGCCGGATTGAAATTATTCAAATACCGGCCACCGACGGGAGGCACATACGCGCCATTGATATAGTTCTGTATAGTCACTTAGTAACGTTAATTACTTGTCGTCACCAAAAAATGCGATGATTTTATCGGCCAATTCCATACCAATATACGATTGTGCTTCAATCGTACTGGCACCGATATGTGGTGTCATCGAAATTTTTGGGTGTTTCAAAATGGCTTCTTTAGGTGTAGGTTCATTATCGAATACATCCAGACCTGCGCCGCCTACTTTGCCGCTGTCCAATGCAGCCAACAGTGCTGTTTCGTCAATAATACCACCGCGGGCAGAATTGATGAGTAATACGCCATTTTTCATCGTTTCCAATTCTGCTGCGCCTACTACTGGTTTGGTACTGCCTGGGATATGGAACGTAATAAAATCGGCATTGCGGAATATTTTTTCGATCGGTTCTGTATGGATTTTGACATTGATGGCCAAATCCTCAAACATATTGATCTTGATGGCGATATCGGCATCGGTCACGAATGGGTCGTGTGCAATCACGTTTAAGCCTATTCCCAAACCAATTTTAGCCACTTCCTGACCAATACGGCCAAAACCTACGATACCGAGGGTTTTGCCACGCAATTGAACACCTGCTTCGTAGTCTTTTTTGAGTTTTTTGAAATCGCCAGTACCCATTTCGCGGTTGCTTAGATGGATCATTCGTGCGAGCGCAAAAATATGTCCAATTGCCAATTCGGCTACTGCGCGGCTGGATGCCATCGGGGTATTATACACTTGGATACCTTTGCTGCGGGCGTATTCAAGGTCGATATTGTCCATACCCACGCCACCACGAGCGATTACTTTTAGTTTTGTACCAGCGTCAATAATTTCGCGGGTAACTTTAGTGGCACTGCGCACGATAAGTACGTCGTAGTCGCCAATTTTACCAGCCAATTGATCTTGTGGTATTTTATTTTCGTCCACAAAGTAATTGGCCTCTTCCAAGAGCAGGCGGCCATCTGGGTGAATGCCATCATTGGCAAGAATTTTTATCATAATGTTTGTGTTTTTATCGTCAAAGGTCAATAGACATTATACGAAACTAATTCCGTATAATATTTGATAGCGCGCGCAAAGTTAAGGCTTTCCTGTGAGAGCGAGTTGTGTTTATCCCCAAATTTGGTCAAGTGCTTTATCGAGGGTGGGATATTGGAAAACAAAACCGCTTTTGAGTACTTTTTCGGCACTTACGCGGTTGCTATTGAGTACAACTGCCGACATTTCGCCGAGTGCCAGCCGCAGGGCGAAAGCGGGTGCGGGTAAAAAGACGGCTAGTCCGCCCATCGCTTTTGCCGTATCTTTGGTTAATTCGTAGTTGCGTTCGGGTGCAGGTGCTACACCATTATAAACGCCGTTTACTTGTTCGTTTTCCATCGCCCAAATCAGCAAATTACAAATATCGTCCAGGTGAATCCACGAATACCAGGCTTTACCATCGGAGAAATAAGCGCCTAAACCGAATTGGAGCGGTTTGGCTATTTCATGGAGTGCGCCACCGCTTTTAGCAAGAACGATTCCAATTCTTATTTTTACCGTACGAATACCTAATGCGGATACGCTATCGGCGGCTTTTTCCCATGCATCGCAGCAAGTGACCATAAAACTGCGGTTGGGGCTTTGGTCAATTGGCGTAGTTTCGGTTTGCCACTCCTCGCCTGAGTCGCCATAGATACCAATAGCAGAAGCAGATACAAAAACAGGGAGCGGATACGCGCTTTTTTCAAGAGCGGCATACAGGGTTTGGATACTTTTCACCCTGCTATCCACGAGGTTGCGTTTGCGGTCGTTTGTCCAACGCTGATCGGCAATACCCGAACCGGCCAAATTGATAATAGCATGCGCACCTTGCAGCGCAGTTTCATCCATGGTGCCTTGGTCTGGGTTCCAGTGGTATTGGCCTTCTTTGCGTGGCGAGCGCGTGAGGATACGCACGGTGTGGCCTTTTTGAGCCAATATTCCGGCTAGGCGGGAGCCGATTAATCCTGTGCCTCCGGCAATGATGATGGTGCGCATAAATTTGGAAAACAAGTGTTTAATACACTGTAGGAACTGTAAACGTATTTTCGTTGCTATGTGTTTAGTATAAAAAAAAATTTAGCGTTTAACCAACAAATGTTAAACGCTAAATTTTTAATTATCAAGGAAGCAACAATAGTTCCTAGCCTTCTTCAATCACAGCCGAGAGCCCCCGATCATTCAGTCCTTGCATAAGGGGCAAAAGTTCTGCTTTGGGGCCTGTTTTCACGGTTGCCTTACCTTTTGTATGGATAATCAATGCCAATTGCTCGGCTTGTACGGAGGTATGCCCCAGTATATCAATAAACGACTCAATTACCCATTCAAAGGTATTGTGGTCATCATTATAGACGATGATTTGGGCCGGAAGATCTGTGTCCAGATCCAGGTCTAAATCTTCATCGACGAGTACATCCTCATCGTTTTCCCAAAGAGGTTTAAGTGGCATAATAGAATGCTTTTAAGCGAGTGCTGCTTTCACAGCATCGAAATTGGGTATGTCGCCAGCACTTTCAAGTACTTCAGCGTATTTTATGGTGCCTTCGCGATCAATCACAAAAGCCGATCTTTTGGAAACACCTTTCATTTCAAAAACAAAATCCTTGTATAAAGAATCGTATTTTTTACTGACAGTTTTGTTGAAATCGGAAAGGAGCGGAAAATTAAAGTGCTGCTCCTCTTTCCATTTACCGAGCGTAAAAACAGAATCAACCGAAACGGCTAATACTTGTGCGTCTAATTTTGCATAATCTGCAATGCTATCGCGCATTTCGCAAAGTTCTTTAGTGCAAACACCTGTGAACGCCATGGGGAAAAACAACAATACTACGTTTTGACCGCGGTATTGTTTGAGTGTTACCAATTCTTTTTCGCTGTTGCGCAATGTAAAATCGGGTGCTTTATCGCCTACTTTAATGGGCATATTGTATAAAACGGATAGTTATTAAAAATTGAATTATGCTTGTGCGCTGGGTGTACCAAAGTTCATTGGAGGAAATGGTGTTTGGTCTTCTTCAATTTTACCAAACTGCATCTCATATTTTTGAATATTCTCTCTCAATGCTTGGATTAAGCGTTTTGCGTGCTGTGGTGTAAGAATGATACGGCTTTTCACTTTAGCCTTTGGCACATTTGGCATCATTCTGATGAAATCAACTACAAATTCGGCATTAGAATGAGAAATAATGGCCAAATTGGAGTAAATGCCCTCTGCAATTTCTTCTGCAATTTCAATATTAATAGCCGGATTTTGCGGCTGTAGTTTGTTATCTGACATGTGTATATTTTTTTTGTGGGGACAAAGATACGGGTTTATCAGATAGGATTATATCGATTTTTTATTTTTGATGCTGGATTTTTGTTTTCGTAAATTAAA
>JBEAVK010000303.1:0-6773 GCA_041160955.1 Bacteroidota bacterium | reverse complement strand
CGATACGATTACCATTACTCACCGCCAAACTACTCGGCATTTGTACCGATATGGTTTCAATAAAAAAGCCGCGCCAAATATTTTTATTGGCGCTCAGTACCGGTATTTTGTTTACATAAGCCGTTAGGGAATCACCTGTCGGATTGGCCGTATCGCTATAATCTATGGTCGCATTTTTGAGGGTAATAATCACATCATCCACGCCTTTAATTTCAAATGGACCATTGAATGTTACCTTGGCCATAAACTGACCCCACACTTCTGTAACCAAGGAAAAAGAGGCGATCACGGTATCGCGGGTAGTACCTTGGTTGGCCAATAAACGAATATGTTGGGTATCGAAACGGTATTCGCCTTCCAAATGAAATTCTTCAAAACCAGCACACGAAAACGCCACGTAAGTCCCCGTTTGGGTGTCCACATTATAGCCTTTGATAATGATGGGCATGGCGGGGTCATTGGTGGAAGGTTGGTTTCCGCCTACTATTTCAAACTGCATATCACACCATTGCACACCATCTTCCGCCAACGGAATATTATTATGGGTAAATGTTGTTACGCTGCCGTCGGTGTTTTGTACCAAAAAAGCCGCATCAAAACTGGCATTTTCATGGGTAAATGCCAAATTCGTCATCACCAAATCGTGGCCACCCAAATCCATACCCATCGCTTGCAGGTTGGTGTTGAGCAGTAAGGGTAGGGTGGTGCTACTATTGGCATATTGCAAATAGGCCATTACTTCGGCTTCTTTGGAGCGGTAGGTAGGCAATTCCAAATCTGCGTTTTGCGCATGTACCTCACCCGACATCAGTTCGCCCGTTTCGTCCACGCTAATGGATTCAAACTGAACGGCTACCGCTCTTTGCAGCAAAGGAACAAATATACGACCCATACCTTTGGCAGCATGGCCTTCGGAGCGTTCCAATGCTGTGATTTGCATACTAAATGCACCCATGCGTACTTGCTCATTGAGGTGTAGGGTAGTGGCTGCAACGCCTTTTTGTGGGCCATTGGATACATGGAATGGCGCGCCTTTAGCAGCAGTTGCAGTGTTTAAAAATGCCAGCACAAATACAAAAGCAGGCAGTATGAGTATATATCTTTTAAACATAGTATTTCTTTTAAAAATCATTGTTTGTTATCCTAAATACAGTGTAAAATAAGTTTTTTTATATTTTGAGGGTGTAACCGACCCAGAATGGGTCAAATGTTTATAGAGCAATGTGGCTGTATGACATTCGACCCCTACAGGGTCGCACGCGTATTGAAACCGCGATTTTGCTATAAACATTTGACCCATTTTGGGTCGGTCAACCGCTACAAATATGCTAAAAATAGAGACCTAAAAATATAAAAAAAAATTATTTTACAGTGTACTAAATAGCGTAAAAACTATTGAAAATTATACCAAATTAGGGTTACAATGCAGAAATTTGGTATAATATCGATTGATCACGGTCGCAAATCTTTCCCTAAGCCAACCCTTATATCATTGAAATAAATCCCTCGTTTGTCGATGGGCAAAGAGGATACAAACGACACATCTTTTCCGTCAATCCTGACCTTCAATTCGGCATTCATCGTGGCCGAACCGTCGGGTTTGAAGGTGATACCGCTAATGATAAAATCAAAAGGTGTATCAGGCGAAGCACCGGTGCTTTGTACCGAAGGAATCGCTAAACCAAAAGGTAATTCACTACCGATTTGCTTTAGTTTTTCGATCAGCGAAAATGGAAATTTGATCGGCCCAGCACTGTTATTGGGGGCTGTTCTAAAATTAGGGGAACTGGGAACGGGCATTACCGCAAATTTGCAAGCCAAAAACGGTATTTGAATCACATCAATACCCGAACCTACGGTAAATTTGGCGGGGTTATTGGGGTCGGCAACACACGACATTTTGGGTGCATTGACCTCAAAAACAAATTTGCCAAAACCGTATTTGCCCGTCGTTGGGTTTTTCTTTGCCCAAATACCGAGTTTGCACGTCAATGGCGATACATCAATATTGAATTGTATGCCCAGTCCCTCGTAATTTACGCCTTTTATATTGACAATTTCGTCCAGAAAATCCATCTGATCGAGTTTCAACTCTTTACCACCGAGGGTTATGTTGCCTTCTATTTCATAAGCATCCAGCCCAAATTTTTTGCCGGGCGGCAGATCTGGATGGTTTATTTTAAGACCATACAACGAAATAGCGGGTGGTACAAAAGAAAACTCGGCATCCAATACGTTTTCTACCACGGCAATAGCATCCATGATGATGTTATCACCGGCGGCTTGAAAATCAGATTTTTTAACATCTACCCCCAATTTACCGTATAAACTGGCGTAGGGCTTAAAGACGCGTTTGCCTTCAATCGTCGGGTGTGGCACAGTGGTCAATACAATTTCACTCGAGGGCTCAATATCAATATAGGAATTGATGGCCGTTAGCGCAAAATGGGTCTTTTGTATGGGGCGCAGTTTTAAACCCCAAAAACCCGCGCCGTCTTTTTCGAGGTTGCCGATATAATTCATCGGTGCATCCATCAGCGGCATTACAATACTTCCTGCCAATGCGCCATTCGTAAGGCTATTGCTGACAACCGTGATACCAACGCTGTCCAATGCAAATCCCCAACCTTCCACATTACCATCAATGAGGTTATTGCCAAAGAGCGAAAAAGACATACCTTGGTCGTCGATCAGCATATTCCTACAAGTCAATGTTGGCGCGCCCTTGGACGAAAGCGAAAATTCGGGTGGGAGTTTGATACTCAAATTGGGCATATAAAAACCCCTCCAACGAAATGGCTGACTGGGTACTCCGCCGTTGTTATAGTTTTCGGGAAATTCGATGGTAGCCACATTGCGTTCCCTCGAAAAATCAATATACGCAGCGGAAACATTCATCTCAAAACCATCCATGCCGGGGAAGGTAAACCGCCCAAGACCGTCTATATCGGCCATAAATTCACCCCATTTGATGGTATTGATCGAAAAGGTACCAGTAACGGGTTCGTCAGGATGATCCAAGGACACCAGCATATCTTCCGAAAAAGTATAACTCGCCTGCATATTGAATTCCAAAAAGCCTTTGCAATCCATTTTGATAAAAGAACCGGTATTGCTTGCGGCATTGTATGCCTTGAATACCAATGGATTAAGCGAGTTAATGGGTTGAAATTCGTAGTCTCTGGCCAAACCAACCGCCACGTCAAAATTGGCCACACCATTGGGCATGAGTTCCAAACCTTCGGCCACAAATTCAATAAAATTGCCGTTGCCCGCTGGATCAAAGATGACTTTAGCGCGTGCTGTGGCTTTGCTAGGACCAAAAACAAGCCCCATCAAGATCAATCCCTGATCGCGTTCGTTCTCGCCATTTGCTTTTTTACCCATCACCACGGGCAGGTTGAATTGGTTCATCCCAGCCACCATCGAATTGACCTGACTTTGTACATTTGACATAACGCCGCTCAGGTTGGGCGCATTGAATAAGTTAGCATCGCCACCTGTTATGACCTCGCCGGTAACAATACGCCCCGATTGATCTACTTGTACATTATTAAAGGTGACACCCAAGGTTTTGAAAGGCCCAAGTATATCCACATCTACTGTTCCTGTGCCAGAAATCAGGCCGGTACCATTGTCGCTGGTGAGCGGATATTTGGGTTTTAGGATAAAATGCCCCGCTTTGAGGTTGCCTTGGATGGGTGCGGTGGCAAAATTGGCAGGCGAAGCATCTAATGGAATGGGTGGAATATTGAGGTTACAACCAATGGCAATATCGGGGGCTGTAAATTGCAGGTCAAAGCCGCCAAAACTGTATTTGGTTTTATTGGCCGTCGTCGTTTCTTCTTTCACCACCAAAGTAAATGCCACACTTGGCGCTAATGCTCCCAGTATATCTTTCGCAATGTCCATCTTAAAATTCATGGATCTTGGAATAACATTTGGCAACGATGCCATATTGAGTTTCGTGAGGTCGGCAGCAGAAAGCGTAGCAAAATTGAGGCTGCTCAGGTCAGCATTGATGCCCAAGAACTGAAAACCAGCATTTTGCGGCACAATACTCCGAATTTGGAATTTATCGGCAGCCATCAAATCTATTTTCATATTGTCAAACCGGATTCCGTCGATATTGAGTTGAGGGACGAGTGCGCCCAAACCAAGATCAGTAGCCGCTTTTTGGAGTGCCTCAATTTGCTCCATGATTTTACCTGCAAATCCGGGGTCACCCTGCGTCGCCGCAGCAGTGAGCAGGCCACTCAAATCGGCTTTGGGGGACTGGAATTGGCCATTTAACCGCCCAACGGTAATTTCACTGCTGGGATCAAATTCAATTTTGGCCTTTAATAAATCTATGGTAACAATATCGGGGGTGGCTTTAAACCCAAAATCAATAAAACCAGTAGGCGTACCCGTGGAGTCAACGCCGGGAACAAATGCCCCTGTGTATTTGAGCGATTCGTCTTCCCGCATAATGGGCAGGCGCATTTTGCCCTTAAAACCACTATTGACAAATTGATTAGCAGTGATATTGAGCCAAGAACTATCCAAGGAGTAGCCCCAACCGCCCAAATCACCCGAAGCGAGGTTAATCAGATTTTGACCACCTACGCTACCTGTCATACCATTTTGGTCAAAAAGCAGGTTTTGCCCAATAAGTTTGGGTAGGGTAGTGGTGGTTGAATTTTGAAAAATAGCAGGCAAAGTAACCCCTGCCTCGGTAATATAAGCCCCTCTAAACGTCAGGTTTGCGCTAGAATCGGGGTAATTATCTGGAAATGCAAGACCTGTTGGGTTGCGGGTCTTTGAATAATCGAGCCACAAATCGCCGACGTGAAAAGGGAAATCGGATGCTCCTGTGATGTAGAAATCTTCTGGCGCATCTACTTTGATCAAAATATCATCCAATCGGCGGGTCGAAAAAGTAAAAACGCCCGATACTTGTCCAGCCGGATTGGCCACAGGCCGGATATAATCGCGGCTAAAATCGTATTTTCCTTTCAGTTCAAAACGATCAAAACCTTCGCAATCCCACGATAAAAAGGTGCTTGGGCTGCCATCGGCGGCCATGCCTTGTATCGTTAATGGAATGCCCGCATCGGTAAGATTGACATCGTTGAGCAGCATAAGTGTAGGCGCAGAGAGCGAAAGCCCACGTGGTTGGAAGCAAAGTCCCTTGGCGCCGAATTTGACCCAAATGCCGTTATTACCCATTTGTACAGCCAATACAGCATTCAAATTAGCTTGCCGCGCAGTAAAATGTACACCTGTAATGGCAACAGTTGTGCGTACAGTAGTGCCGGGCACCATTTCATCAATTCCAATTGGGAGGCCAATTGGAATCGCATTTTCTTCCGCCGCAGTTTTGAGCAGTGATACCATATTGGGTGGGCCTGCTGCGCCGCCGGTATTGAAATAATCGGTGAGTGCCTGCGCTGTGCCATCGGCAAAACCAGTGGCCATATCAGCGGCAGCACTGGCGATGGTGGCACCGTTGGCGGCGGAGAACAGCGGAGGAATGAGCGTTGGGTTTTGCACATCGGCGTACAGATCGCCAGCGAACATCCGTAAGTCCCGATTGACTTGAAGATCAGAGAAACTAACTTTTATTTTGCTAAAGAGATATGGTACGTATATCGTGCCAGTTCCGGCGTATCCACCTTGGCTATTAGGTGACACAGCGGTGAGTTTTAATTTGAAAAAACCAACCGATACCTCGTCATTGATCGTTAAACTATTCGTAAGTGGTGTCGCAGAAATGGGTTGAGCAAAGGAACAATCGCCCCCGGAGCAGGCAAACAGCGCGGAGCCGAGTTGTCCACCATTTTCAAAAGCAAAACTACAAATCTGGCTGTATCCGTGGTTAATAAATAGGTCGTATCCGCGCCCATCCAAGGCCTGTACACGCCAGGCATACAAGGCATCCTGTTCTAAAGGCGGATTATCTTCGAGGTATTGCAGCACGGGTTGGTTCACCGTTGTTTTTAAAATTACCGTTGATAGGTTGAAACCATCATTGGGATCCACTACGCCGGGGAACAATTTGACCAACGTAAACTCATAGGTGACGTTGGTGGGGCGATTGGCCGATAACTGGTGCATTGGAGTCCAGTTAAAGGTAATATTAGGGTTGGGCTGATAGGGGATCAACGCGCCACAGGCCGGATAATTGAGCAATGGCGGTGGAGCCAGTTCAAAAAAACCATTGGCGCAAATACGATCCGAAATGGCCACATTGCGTTGTACGTCAATCACTTCCACGCAAATAGAGTTGTATCCTCGTGGCAGTAAGTCACCTGGCTGGCCATTGCCATTCACACTTTGCAGGTTGGCTGGATTGAGGTAGCCCGCCAAATCAGCACCGTCAAAAAATTGTGGAATTTGCGATTCCAGCACGATAGGTGGTGGGGAATAATTGGGATTGGTGACCAATACAGGGTTACCCTCATTCAAAACGGTTATCCTAAATTGAACCAAGCGGTTGGGTTCTACAGGATCGGTGAGGGTCACCATAAACGATATATCGCTTGCCCTTGCGAACGTATAATCTGATAGCACAAGGCTATTGGGTTGCACTAAATTTCCGCTTACTTTTACCGGAAATATTTGTTGTCCTGCCACCGGATTGGCCAAAAATAAGGCAATTAGCGTGCTATAAAATCCCCAAAGTATAATTCTACTCATTGTCCAATGATCGTTGATGTTAAATCTGTGGTTGTGGTTTAATAGGGTAATTAGGGTACTATAAATTAGTTTTTAAAAACGTAACTATCCAG
>JBEAVK010000281.1:0-35449 GCA_041160955.1 Bacteroidota bacterium | reverse complement strand
TCTCAATTCGCATAAGCCGCCAGCCATTTACATTCCTTTATTGCCTTTACGCCAAATGAAGTATCCTTATACTCTTTTAGCAGCACATCGTAATAATCGTTATAAGGAGTTGGTACTACCGGAATCAACCTGCTGCCGGGTTTATACGTGCATTTAGCAGTACAAAACCATGCTTTTTGCTGGCAGCGCGCAGCCATAAATACAATTTTAGCCGCCAATTCGCGGTCGTCGGCAGCGTATTTGAGGGCTTTTTCAAAATACAGTAACGGTTTTGCAAGATCAAGGTTTTCGCGGTTGCCGTTATAGGAATTGTTCAGTGGAAATACAGGGCCTTGTGGCAGTCGGTTCCAGTTGTATTTGTCTCGGTAAAAATCGCGGAGTTCCCATTCGTAGCCAAACCACGAGGTATTATAGTACGCTAGGCCGAGTAGATAATAAAATTTCCCCGCTTCGGCGGAGTTGAGCGCCTCGTTAGCCTTGGCCAATTGCTCAAAAGCGATGAGTTTTTGGACAAATTCGACACTGGTCAATTGCAGTGAATCAATCGCGGCGGAAGGCGGTTCTCCATCCAGTACGCTTTCTTTGAACGGTGAGTATTTGCGCAAGGACGCGGCATCTGTTTTGCGCATGGTATTGTGCGTAATCAGGGCTGCCTCGGGGTTGCCCTGGTTGAGGTGTGTAATCGCTTTGATGTCAATTAGTCGTGCTTCCATGGCGGTGCGCCCGCTACTGGTATCATAAGCGGCAGTGGCCTGCATAAAATCCTCGTTACCCTCCTCTGCCATTTTTATCATTTTATCCAATACTGGGAGCGAAGGGTTCATGAGTACGCCATTAGGGCCATAAACAGTTAGGATAGAAAGTCCCGTAAGGTCGTGTCCTTCGTAATATTCCGAGATCATATCCTGCAAGTACAGCGCCAAATCTGGGTGGTCTTTAAATGCCTTATACGATCGTATTTTAGCGGCGCGGTTATAGTCGAAGCGCCTGCCAGTATCCAATTGGTTGATTTCTGCCAGTGTGCGCCATATTTCCATTTGACGATAGTAAACACTGCCTTGATCGCCTTTTGGAAGGGAAAGTTCTATGGCTTGAAAAGTTTGTTCCGCAGCATACAAGTCTTTCGCAATCACTTCGAGATAACCATCGAGGCAACGCCAAGCCATGAGATCGTGGACTTGGCCATCTTTGACTACTTTTCGTACAAATTTCTGAAAATCAATGAGTTCGATACCTGCCTCGCGCTGTCTTTTTACCAAAATATCCTTTTTAAAACGCCGATCAGTAGCGGGGGTACGCAGCAGTCTTTTTTCAAAATGTTGTACATGGCTTACGAGCATCAGCGTGAGTTGCGGATTGGTTGGATCTGCTTCGTAGGCAGATTTCATGTCTTGCAGAAAAGTTGATTTGTACTTGCCCGCGCGGAGCAGGTACAGCGTACCGCGTTCAGATTCGTCCTTGCACATATTGAGCGCAATATTCCAATCATTGTCATCCCGAATTTTAAAACTCTCAAAGGCTTGTGTGCGTTTGGAAGCACAATTCTTGAAAATAGTAGAAAACCGATAGGCCGCTTCGCCATATTTACCCAAGCGTTGTAGTGCACCGGCCACGTGTCCCAATGCCCAAAAGGTAATAATACTCGGTTTGCGTTGCTCTACTTTGGGAATTAACTCGCGGAATAGATCGACGGTTTGTTGCCATTGTCCGGCATAGTGCGCCATTCGGACAATTTGGTAGGTATAACGTAATTTAAGAAAATGCGAATTGGTTTCGTCCAATAATTGTTTGCCCACCCGAATCAACCCCTGCATAGCGTTGAGGTTATCGGGCTCTAATCGCCATTTACTCGATTTTGCAATGGCGTATTGTTCACAACGACGGGCAAATTTGAGGTATTGCACCACATCCGTGCAGCCGTTATAAACAATACATTCAGCAAAGGTATTATTGGCAAATGGGAAACCCAGTTCAGTTGTACCCACTTTGCGTTTGGTGAGGTCGATCAAATAGGTCAAATCAGCATCACTCACTTTGTAAACGACATCTTCCACGTCACCGTAGTCCGGTAAATCGCAGAAACGCGCCGACCATTCCTCTACGTTTTCTTTTTTTTGCCAATCAATAATATCGAAAGAATCGCGGTAGAAAGTACCCCAATCTAATAAATAAGGCGCGTAAGCCGAGCGACTATCAATTAGATCGGGGCGAATAAAAGTATAACCTTCGGCATGTACCCATTGCGGGGAACATTTACCGGTTGGTTGTATGGGTACTTTGGCTTTGTGACTTGGGTAAAAAGCCAAAGTAAAGCACAGTAATATGAGTAAATGGATAAATGGGGTACGCATCATTACGATCTTTCCAACAGTCGAGAAGTAACCCTTAATAAATCCATTTCTGTGATGATGCCAATCAGTTCTTTACCTTTTACAACTGGCAAACAACCAATACCTTGAGAGCGCATCAGGTGCATTACTTCCAGTATTGTATTTTCGGGTTTTACGGTGACTGGCCTTTCGATCATAATTTCCTTTACCGAAATAGGTACGGGTTGCTCGGTGGGTTGGTGGCGGCGCGCATAATGGCGCAGGAGGATGCGCGAGGTGATGAGCCCTACAAGTTCTCCTTTGGCATTTTCCACGGGCATATAACGGATCTTACGCCAGTCCATAATTTCGGCGACTAATTCAATAAGGTCGTCTTTTTGGACGGTGAAAAGATCAGTGGACATTATTTCTTCCACTTTTAGATTGGATGGCTTCCAGTCGGTATGATCCATAATAGTCGGTTCTGCCCAGGTATGCACCGGTTTGTTGAGTTCTTGATTTTTGATTGTAGCCGCCGTGATACAAGTTACGGCTTCTTCGGCGGAAATTTGTTCTTTCAATGCGGTAAAAGAGCGCAATGCCCAGCGCGCACCGGTTTTGTGCAATTTTGCACGTTCTTCGATGATGCCTAGGTACTTAGCAATATCAGCGGATTTTACTTTTCTGCTTTTGAGTCCGGCTTCTGCGAGTGGCAATAATTCTTTTAAAATAAGTTCTTGAGCAGGTATTTTTTTGTCTTTCATCCAAGTAAATGTGGAGTCGAGGCCAAATTTTGCCGATTTCAAGAAATTATCGCGTACATCTGCAAAACTTACCGTTTTGGTAATATCATCGTATTGTGATGCCATACCGATCATACAACCTAACCAAAAAGCAGCATTAGCAGAGGCGTCCACCGCAGAAGGGCCTGCTGGAATTACCCGATTTTCGATGCGCAAGTGCGGCTTTCCATTGGGTGAAATACCGTAACAGGGGCGATTCCAACGATATACCGTAGAATTATGGATTTGTAAGGCGCGCAGTTTTGGCACTTCTCCATTGGCCACCATCGCCAAAGAATCCTCTTCAATACCCCCTGCTAATAATACACGGAAACGGGAAATATCCTCTTTGTAGATTTGTGTAATATCGCCTTTGAGCCAGCCTGAACCAAAATTGACACGTGGCAACCGCTCTCGCATGTGATCATGTGCAGTACGGGTATCCAAACTTTGTTGGAATAATGCAATGCGCGATTCATGCCACAAACGACGACCAAATACCAACGGTGAATTGGCCGAAATGGCAATAACTGGAGCCGCTAATGTTTGTGCAATATTGTACATTTTGACAAATTCCTTGGACGAGACCTGCAAATGCACTTGAAAACTAGTATTACAAGCCTCTAATAGGGGAGAGTCGTGCTTGAGCATCAGTTCGTCCACGCCATCTACGCGGAGTTCAAAGGAAGAACCAAGCAGGTGTTTTTCAATGGCGGCCATCAATGCAAAATAGCGGTCTTTGGGTGTAAGGTTGTGCCTGTCCAAATCGTGTTTGCGCAAGGTGGGCAAAATACCGCATAAGACAATATTAGCCCCAAATCCATCAAGTACCTTTTGGATTTTTTTCATGTACATCACATTTTCGGCTTCCATATCGGAGAGGCAAGTGCCTACAAACTCACGTGGGGAGAGGTTGGTCTCCAAGTTGAATTTGGCCAATTCGGTAACGCACCAAGGCGCATCGGTGAGTTGTTCGAGCACCTGCATATTGATTGTCGCTGGTTTCATCGTCTTCTTGTCCACCAAGCACATTTCCTGTTCTGCGCCTATACGAACAATGTCATCTTCGAACCAATCGTGCTCCAACATGTACTCAAATGCCTGTACATCATCTAATAATGCTCGGACGAAATGCTGCATTTCATCATTTCCAGCTACTGTGTTTACTTTTTGTACGCCCATGAAATTTTCGGTTATTTTGTTTTAGGATAAAAAAAATGGGACTAAAAGAAGTTCATTTTGTTTTTCCTGTGATAGTATTGCTATTGTTTTGTGATGAATTTTTGAATTTTCAGGTGCAAAATACTATTTTTTTGATACCTTTATACTGTGTTAATTTTTTTTCTTAAAAAATAATCCAATCTCCAAACATCTCATGTAGTTTTGCTCCATGAATTTAACAGAAGCATTGGAGCACCTACGTCAGGAACCTAAAATGGCGGAGTTATTGGACAAAGTAGCAATGCCTCCATTCAACCCCTCTGGCAGGGTCTATTATGATCTGTTGGAGTCCATTGTTTCTCAACAACTCAGTGTAAAAGCCGCAACTACCATTTTTAATCGTTTTTTGAATTTGTTTCCCGATCAATATCCACATCCTGAGCAGGTTGTGGTGTTGTCAACGGAACAGTTGCGTGCGGTTGGCTTATCGAATCAGAAAGCGGGGTATCTTAAAAATGTAGCGGAGTACGCTATAACCTATAATTTTGAACATACCGATTGGGCTGCCATGACCGATGACGAAATCATTGAACTGCTGTCTAAGATAAAAGGTGTTGGAAAATGGACGGTACAAATGGTATTGATGTTTACTTTAGGTCGCCTTGATATATTTCCAGTAGATGACCTGGGCATTCAGCAAGGTATCATGTTTTTGTTTGATTTTAAAGAAGAAGGTAAACCGCTCAAGGCAAAAATGGAAGTACTTTCACAACCTTGGAAACCTTATCGCACTTTGGCCTGTCGGTATTTGTGGCGGTATAAGGATACACTCAAAACTCAAAACGTTTAATATTATGTTTGGTCAAAATTCTGGCGGAGGTTTCCGCATTCCACCAACGTTGATTATTGCCTTGGTGATGGCTGCTTTTACGCTGTTTAAGTATTGTGCCAACTCAACAATAAACCCAATAACAGGCGAAAAGCAACATATCGCCATGTCTCCCGAGCAAGAAATTGCCATGGGATTACAAAGCGCACCTCAGATGATTGCCGAAATGGGGGGTGAAGTAAATGGTACTGAGGCCGATGCATTGGTCAAGCAAATTGGTGCAGAACTGGTGGCCAAATCGGAAGCGGGTAAAACTGGGTACGCTCAATATTTTAATTTCCATTTATTGAACGACCCACGTACCGTGAATGCCTTTGCATTGCCTGGTGGTCAAATATTTATTACTACTGCTTTATTAGGTCGTTTGGAGAATAAAGACCAGTTGGCAGGTGTACTCGGGCACGAAATTGGGCATGTGGTGGCGCGTCATAGTGCCGAAAAATTGGCGCAAATGGAGTTGGCTCAAGGACTATCGGGTGCTGTATCAATGGCCACATACGACCCATCGAATCCAAACGGAGGATATTTAGCGCAATCTGTTGCTAATATGCTTCAATTGAAGTATGGTCGCGGCCAAGAGTTGCAAAGTGATGAGCTAGGTGTTTTGTTTATGATGCAAAGCGGCTATGATCCAGAGCAGTTGATTGGCGTAATGGAAATACTAAAGCAAGCCTCTGGAGGCAATAAGGTTCCCGAATTCCAAAGTTCGCATCCCGATCCCGAAAATAGGAAAGAACACATTAAAGCCGCTATTGAAAAGTTTAGTAAAAAAGGCGGTGGGTATTAAATACAATTTAAAATTAATTTTTTTATACATATAGTATGCTTTTCCACCACAACGTAGCGTCCACTTTTCCCACCACAAAAGTGCACAAAAGTGCACAAAAGTGCACAAAGACGTAGAGTAGGCGCTTCGCTTGTTTTTTAGGACACAAAGCGTGTTTACTCATTGTGTCTTTATTTGTAATTTATGACAGAAAAATTCACTGTGAAAAATTATTTTACAGTGTATCAAACACAAAAACAAAAAACATAATTTGCTCACACTCAACAACGCTATCGATCTTTTACAAGATTTTGCCGAGCAGCACCCGTTCCCCCTTACCCCTAAGGCATTGTATGAACCATGTTCGTATATTTTGTCCTTGGGAGGCAAACGTTTACGCCCTGCATTAGCACTCATGGCAGCCGAACTTGTGGCTGGTGATGGTGCTGGCCCACAAGCCTTGCATATTGGTTGGGCAGTAGAACTGTTCCATAATTTTTCATTGATCCACGACGATATAATGGATGCGGCACCGTTGCGCAGGGGACAACCAACGGTACACACTAAATGGAACTTAACCACAGGTATTTTGAGTGGCGATGTGATGTTGATCTTTGCTTACCAACATTTGGCGGCTTTAGAAAATCAGTCTGCTATACCAGCGGTTTTGAAGGTTTTTAACCGCGTAGCTACGGGCGTATGTGAAGGACAGCAAATGGACGTAAATTTTGAAACACAAGAATTGGTCAGTATCGAGGAGTATATCGAAATGATTGAATTGAAAACGGCTGTTTTGCTGGGTGGTGCTTTGGAAATGGGCGCACTATGTGTGGGTGCTACTGCGGAAGATGCCGCTCATTTATACGATTTTGGCCGTTTGGCGGGTATTGCATTCCAAATTCAAGATGATTTATTGGATACCTATGGCGATCCTGCTACTTTTGGTAAACAGGTGGGCGGTGATATTATCCAAAATAAAAAGACGCTACTGGTACTAAAAACATTAGAAGTGGCTAGTGCTGCCGATGTTTTGGGTTTAAAACAACTCTTTGCAGCAGAAAGCACCATTGAACAAGCCGAAAAAGTGGCGGCAGTCCGCGCAATATTTGATAATAATAATATCCCCGCTTTGATAGAAGCGGAAAAGAAAAAATACGAGGACATGGCCTTTGAAGCCTTATCAAAAGTAAATGCGCCCGACGAAAGAAAGGCGATATTAAAAGGGATGATCGGTGCTTTGTTGCACAGGAGCAAGTAGCAATTAATTATCGCCGCTCAAGTCAATTTGTAACCTTGCGTGGTACCATTTGCCATCTTCCTCAAAATCCAATTGGTGGTTATTGGGATAAATCAGTTCCAATTGCCGCTTTTCGTTGCGAATACCAATGCCACTAGAATTTGGGTCTTTTACGGCTCTAATTCCGTCTGCTTCAAAAGTATTATCCACCCTGAAATCGAGGTGATTATCCCTTAGAAACAGTTTAATTCGTATTTCTGCGGCCTCGGTAGAGGAGTGTGCGCCGTGTTTGAAACTATTTTCTACAAAAGGTAATAAAAGCAAAGGGGCAATTAATGTACCTGGATTATCCAAATCTTCTTCGTAAATAACGGTCAGGCGGGTATTGTATCGCAGTTTTTCCAATTCTATATAATCGCGAATGACCTTTGTTTCACCAGCGACCTGAATACGAGGAACACGGCAATCGTATAACATAAAGCGCATAATTTTGGACAACATCAGGATGGCATCAGGTGTTTTATCACTCTTTTTTCGGGCTAAGCCATATAAGTTATTGAGCGTATTAAACAAAAAATGCGGATTGGTTTGAGCGCGCAAAAAATCTAATTCAGCACTTAGTTTTTCCTTCACCAATGCCTTTTCATGCTCGATCTTTTGATAGTTTAACTTGATCATTTTGATCGATAAAGCCGCCGAGGTGGTGATAAATATATCAAAATAGGCAAATAGTAAAGAGTCACCGGACCAAAATAGTGGCTTTATCTGAGGGAAAAAAAGAGGCAGATAAATATAACCTTCTACCGCACGATAAATAATTCCGGTCACGAAATAACCAAAAAGGCTGGCGAGTATTAATTTAAGAATTTCGCTGTTTTCCAAATAGGTAGGCAGCACAAAATAAAAAATATAATACACTAAGCCCATTTTGACCACGGTCATAGTCATTTCCTGAGTTAAAGCCTGCCAGAAATACTGATATATTTCAAGTGATTGAAGCAGACACGCGAAGGTCGCGTTGAGGGGAATATAAACAGCCCAAAATAGCACATGGTAGCTAATTCTTTTCCAGTCTAGTTTTTTTTCTCTTGCCATGAGATAGTATTAAAATCTGAATCGGTGGTGATGGTATATAAAGATTTATCACGCAAACGGATCTCTTTTACCGGCATTTCATTGCCGTCGATAGTACATTGCTTCGCAAAAGTAGGAAATCCTATCAAATAAACCTTAATTTTTCTGCTAATAGTTGACCAATTGCCATTTTTTACCCAATTTAGGGTATATTTGTTGTCGTTCCCTTCCGTTAAAAAAGTATTTAGCACAAAATCGCCGTTTTTATGACCGTTTCCTTCGCCCTCGTCTTCGTACCAATGTGAAATTTCTTTGCCAGTTTTATAGTAGCAATAGAAGGTAATTTCGTCAATTGGTGCGCCTGTATGCTGTCGGATAGGGTAGGTGACCATCACCGCGCCTTCCCGCACAAAAAACGGAATTTGGTCTTGGAGGACGTTAATAAACACTTCGCCATTGTATTGCTGGCCACTCCAGAAATAATACCAGTTGCCAGCAGGTAGATACACCATCTGCCTTTGGATTTTGTGTTGTACAATAGGGCTCACCAAAATATGTTCGCTAAACATAAAATCACGGTCTTGATCCCATAATTTTGGATCTGTTTCGTCCTCAAAAGCAAGGTGCCGCAGTACTGGTTGTCCTTTTTCGCGCATTAACCAAAATGCAGTGTAAATCATGGGCAATAAACAATACCTTAGTTCAATAGCAGATTTGGCAATCTGCGTCCATTTTTCACCAAATGACCAAGGTTCTTGTCCGTCCATCTCTGTCGTACCTGCCTTACTGTTTTCCAGTTCTAGTGTTGCTGCATCATCCAGCGCATCGCCAGTTGTATGGAAACCCATAGAGTGGGTGCGCATCAATGGGTGAAAAACCGAGAGTTGTAACCAACGCGTATAAAGTTCGCCATCGGGATCGCCTGCAAAGCCGCCAATATCGGTACCACAAAAAGAAATACCTGAAATGGCGAGCCGCTGGCATTGTATATTCGCTATTTGAAGATGCTCCCAACTTGCGCAGTTGTCGCCCGTCCAAATGGCCGAGAAACGTTGGCCGCCCGCGTAAGTTGCACGTGCCAGTAGGAACGGTCGCTTATCTGGTTGTAATTGTTGGTATCCTTCATAAGAAGAGCGCGTCATCAGCATACCATATACATTGTGCGCCTTCCGGTGGCTGCATTGGTCGCCGTCGTAATGGTGCAAAATATGATCGGGCAATGTTTTATTGTTGACATAAAATACCGCAGGCTCGTTCATATCATTCCAAAAACCACTTACACCTACTTCATTGTATAATTCGCGGTAACATGCGCCAAACCATTGGCGTACTGCCGGATTGGTAAAATCTGGAAATGCGCAGAAACCGG
This sequence comes from Bacteroidota bacterium, assembly GCA_041160955.1. GTDB lineage: Bacteria > Bacteroidota > Bacteroidia > Chitinophagales > Saprospiraceae > M3007. Next base: position 25,862 of record JBEAVK010000281.1, on the reverse strand, counting down.
GCCAAACTGGTGCTTTGGCTACCGCACCATCAGCCGTTTTTAACAAATAACCTTTTTCCAGACCTTCTTTATAAATCAAGTAATCATTTTGTTCTTTCAAACCCGGATTAATCATCACAATGGTTTGGAAATCCATGCTTTTAAGTTCATCGACCAAGCCTTTTGGATCTGGGAAATGCGATGTATTCCACGTAAAGCATTGGTAGCGATCCATATAATCAATATCGAGATATATCGCATCGCAAGGAATATTAAGATTACGAAAGGTTTCTGCCAGTATTTTAACTTTTGAGGCGGGGTAATAGCTCCAACGACACTGGTGGTAACCCAATGCCCAAATCGGGGGCAAATCGTGCACACCCGTCAGCAAATGGTATTGAGCGGCCACATCTTTGAGTTTGGGGCCATGTATAAAGTAATAGTTGAGTTCGCCGCCATCGGCTGAAAAAGTCATTTCTCCAGTATCCTTGGTATCAAAATCTGCATGGGTTCGGTAGGTATTATCCAAAAAAATACCATGCGCTAGCCCTTGTTGTACGACATAGAAAAATGGAATAGCACGGTACAATGGATCGGTATTTTCACCAAATGCAAAAGAATCGGTACACCAGTTTTCGTATTTTTTTCCATGCAAATTAGCACCCGCGCTCGACTTGTCGCCATAGCCGTAAAAGACCGTTTTTCGGTGGCAAACCTTACTCAATACAACTTTATTCCAGCCTTGCATAATGGTTCGTTGTGCGCTATATCCCTCTAGGTCTTCGTGCAAAAGATGGTCTTCTGAGTCGAAAATACGCACTTTTAGGCCATTTTTGGCCACTACGACTTGTAAATAATCCGTAGCCAAAGTGTATTCGTGCGTGGTTTCGGAGAGCGTAATGGTTATTTTCTCTGCTTTAAAATCGGGGTTGATGGCGTAAGAGAAATCGCGTTCCCAAATACCTTCTGCTGCATATCTAAAACGGATAATATGCGGTGACAGAATTTGAACGCGGAGTGCTACCCCATTGGCACAGTTGAACTGGTATGCACCGGCAGTCCAGCGCACATTGGTAATATCGTCGGGGCGTTTCCATTCAAATACATCATCGTAACGTTTGCTGATATGGGTATCTGCAAATGCTACGGATGCGGGCTCTTCTATTACAATGATTTCCGGTACTGGAGGTGTCTCTAATACAGGTTTTTTCTTCTTACTGGTGTTATCCGGTTTTTGCTGCATAGGTGCAAAAGTGCGATTTTTTTTAATTCTTTCACCCTAAAAGTGTGATAAGAGCGTATTTTAGTGGAGGGAATTGGGGCTATCTGCCTTAGTTTTATTGGGATAAAACACATTAAAATGGCGAATTACTATCATTATCCGCCCGAAAAAGGCGGTAATAGTGCAATTTCACTTTTTTCATGGATAGCAGTATTGGTTAAAACTATTTTTTTATCCACAGCAATTACAAACTGTTTATCTGTCATTAAAGGATATTTTTTTAACAATTCCATCCTGAGTTGATCGGTGTCAATAATAGCATCTAAGTCCAAGAATGGTGTTGTCATCAGTTCTGATAGGTGACCAAAAGTATTGAGTTTAATTTGCATAAAATTGTTTGGTTTAAATACTTAACTTATAAATAGTTTAAATACGGCAATCAAAAGCACAATAGCCAATATGTATTTTAATTGATGGTGTACTATTTTTTTAGCACCCCAATAACTACCCACTAAACCACCACCAACGGCAATACCTACCATAGAGTACATATTGGGCGTAAAATGAACACCATTACTCCATTGTCCTCCCAAACCAGCCAAAGAATTGACAAAGATAAACAATGCGCTGATACTTGCCGCCTGTTTTTGGTTACAATAGGATAAAAGTAGCAAAATAGGCGATAATAAAATACCACCACCAATGCCAATAACCCCCGATAAAAAACCGATTATACCGCCCAACACGACTAAAAACCAAGTATTTGGCGTACGTAAGTCATCGTCTTTGGTATCTTTAAAAAATAAAAAACGGGCAATGGGTATCAACAGTAAAACACCGAGTATTTTTTTATAAATAAAGGGGTCGATCTGTATTTTTCCACCCCAAAACGCCATTGGGATAGCAATAAGGGCAAGTGGCCAAAAGATAGGCCATTTAAAATAGTGTGCTTTGTGAAATTGGTAAAAAGCGATGAGTGATACAAATAAGTTGAGCAGTAGTGCAGTAGGCTTCATTGTATCTGGCGCAATACCAAAAATAGCCATTAAGGCTAAATATCCACTTGCGCCACCGTGCCCTACCATAGCATAAAGCATTGCAATAATAAAAAGTGCACTATAAAAAACAGATGGCTCGATCAAGAATGGATAATTTTGGGGCAAAGGTCGGTAGAAAAATGTATTAGAAGTCTAGTTTTAAAATAAAAAAAGAGGCTGTATTATAAGTACGGTAATTGGTCAGAGTACTTTATCTTGGCCAAATAAAATATCAAAAAAAAGTTTGTATATAGTGCCGGCGTTACTGCGAGTCACGCCGACACTACGCTCAATCAAAATATTATTTTGTTGGCATTTTTCACTCCGTACTTATGATACAGCCTGTTTGCAGGTATTTTTCTGCAAAACATACTATATGAGGACGAATGACCATTTTTTGCATTTGTAAAAAAAGTCGTTCGTGATACGCAGTAAACCAAAGATATTCCAGTACCTTTGCGGAACATATATACATGAATAGTCTTCGTCAACATATTGCTATCAGAACATTGTGGTTGCTTATGGCAATCCATATCTTCAATTGCTCTATTGATGCTCCTGATTATACGCCTGCTTGGATACCGGAAAATCTTGCATATAATGACATGGAAACGATTACGGAGTTTTTGGCAGAGGAAATATTAGGACTTGAAAACTTCTTCGAAGAACGCGACGACAATGATTCTAATGATAAGAGTGTCTTGAAAGTCAAGACAATACTTGATTTTTTTACGCAACCGGATAAGGCTCCCTTTTATAATATCCCTTCTTTTATTGGGGATGTATGGCACAAAATTGCTCCACTGAGGTTAGATAAATTTGTGCATCAATACCTCGACGAGCCTAATGCTCCCCCACCGTGGTATGATTGATTTTTTGCTTTTTTGTTCAAAATTCTTATTCATACGATGACGAGATGTCATTGTATGAAAGTACTCATTTTTGAGAATCAATCATAAATTACATCTTTTAATGAAAAATATACTGCTTGCAGTTACAGTTATTGCTGTGCTGCTCTTTTCGGCTTGCCAAAGCGAGCCTCAAATTCCCGTTTCCGAATCGGCAAAATTTTTGGTGATTTCGCCTATCCAGACCGATACTTTTTACAACTCGGAGTATGTTGCCGAAATCCAGTCACGGCAAAATGTAGAAATTCGTGCGCGTGTTCGCTCGTTTATCACAAAAATTCATGTGGATGAGGGTAAATTCGTTAAGCAAGGCCAGTTACTTTTTACGCTTGGCGCGCAAGGATTTCGGGAGGAACTTAGTAAGGCACAAGCCGTAATGAAATCTGCTACCGCAGAACAAAAACCGCTCGAAATCGAAATTAAAAATACCCAGATTTTGGTCGAAAAAGGTGTTATTTCGAAGACGGAGTTGGATATGAAAATCGCTCAACTTGATGTGTTGAAAGCAAAAATTGAAGAGGCTAAAGTGGATATTTCTGCCGCCGAGACCAATCTTTCCTTTACTGAAATTCGCGCCCCTTTTGATGGTATTGTCGGGCGGATTCCGAACAAAGCGGGAAGCCTCATTGAGGAGGGCGCTATGCTGACCACGCTTTCAGATAATGAGGCTGTCTTCGCCTATTTTAATGTATCGGAAAAAGAATATTTAAGTCTCACACGGGAGAAAGATTTTCCCCAAAAAAGTAATCTCACCTTGCTCCTTGCCGACGGTTCGCCCCACAACTATACAGGTGTCATTGAAACGATTGATGGTCAATTCGACCCCAACACGGGCAACATCGCACTTCGCGCCCGTTTTCCGAACCCACAACAACTTCTGCGGCATGGTGCCAGTGGAAAAGTACTCCTTAAAAATGAGTTGAAAAATGCACTCATTGTGCCACAAAAATCAACCTTTGATGTGCAGGACAAAACCTATGTTTTTACAGTGGACAAGGATGGCATTGTGTCGCGCCGTTCTATTGTATTGAAGTTGAGGCTACCGCACCTTTTTATTGTCGAGTCAGGTGTTACAACTTTAGACCGCATTCTTTTTGAAGGTATTCAAAATGTGAAAGAAGGCGATAAAATAGAGGTGGAGGATAAGTTAAATATTGTTTTTTAATTTTTTGATTCAGTTTTTTCAAACTTTAACTAAAAAGGTTTCATGGGATGATTATAAATCTTCGCATCGAATACCATTTTTTTAATTTTCAATAAATTTTAAAATTATGTTTCAACAATTTATACGACGACCAGTTTTATCGGTTGTTATTTCATTAATAATCACATTGTTGGGTGTTTTGGCGGTCACGCAGTTGCCGATGACGCTGTTTCCCAACATCGCTCCGCCAGAGGTCAATGTTTCTGTAGAGTACACGGGAGCAAACGCCGAGACAGTTACCAAAGCCGCCATAGTCACACTCGAACGCGCTATCAACGGAGTACCAGGTATGAAATATATGTCCTCCGATGCAGGTAACGATGGGGTGGGTGTGGTGCAAATCATTTTCGATATTGGTACCAACCCAGATCTCGCTGCGGTAAATGTTCAGACCCGTGTTTCGGATGTTTTGGGCGAACTACCCGAGGAAGTCATTCGTGCAGGCGTAGCGATTGCTAAAGAAGAAAATGCGATGCTGATGTACCTTAATGTTTTTAGTACAGACACAACGATGGAGGAAAAATTTCTCTATAATTTTGTTGACATTAACGTTTTAGCAGAACTTAAACGCATCCCTGGCGTGGGCTACGCTGATATCCTCGGCGCAAAGGAGTACGCCATGCGCGTTTGGCTCAAACCCGATAAAATGCTTGCTTATAATCTTTCGACCGATGATATTTTAGATGCACTCGCGTCGCAAAACGTCGAAGCTGCTCCCGGCAAAATCGGCGAGAGTTCGGACAAAAAAATGCAACAATTGCAGTATGTCGTTAAGTACACTGGAAAATATAACAAGGAAGAGGAATATGCTAATATCCCTGTCAAATCTACGCCTGACGGACAGATTTTAAGGATAAAAGATGTGGCAGACGTAGAGTTTGGTACCACCTACTTTGACGTAGAAGCCAAGCAAAACGGTCGCCCTTGCGCTGCGCTGATGCTCAAACAACTGCCTGGCTCCAATGCCAGCGAAGTTATTGCCAATGTCAAAAAACGCTTAGCTGGTTTGAAAGAAAATGTTTTTTTGGAAGGTATGGATTACGAGGTAAGTTACGATGTGTCGCGCTTCCTCGACGCTTCGGTACAGGAGGTTGTGCGGACGTTAATTGAGGCGTTTTTACTCGTTTCGTTAGTTGTTTTTATCTTTTTACAGGATTGGCGCTCGACTTTGATTCCTGCGCTGGCGGTGCCGGTTTCGTTGGTTGGAACATTTTTTTTTATGCAGTTTTTTGGGTTTTCGCTAAATTTAATCACGCTTTTCGCCTTGGTTTTGGCTATCGGTATCGTGGTGGATAATGCTATTGTGGTTGTTGAAGCTGTTCATGCTAAAATGGAAAAAGACCATCGAATCACCGCCCAAACAGCAACAGAACAGGCAATGCGAGAAATTACAGGAGCCATCATCGCTATCACTTTGGTTATGTCGGCTGTATTCATTCCCGTGGCTTTTTTGTCGGGACCGTCTGGTATTTTTTATCGGCAATTTTCACTGACAATGGCGATTGCAATTGTACTTTCGGGATTGGTTGCCCTCACGCTCACGCCTGCGATGTGCGCTATGATTTTGAAAAACATGCACCACAAATCACATAAAAACAACCTAATTACCCGCTTTTTTACAGGTTTTAATCGCTGGTATGATGGTTTAGAAAGCCGTTACCAAAAACTAGTTTCCGCTATCGCCAGTCGCCGCGTTGTCACTTTTGGCTTGTTGGTGGCATTTTGCATAGGCACTGGATTTTTAGGAAAATTGCTCCCCACTGGTTTTATTCCAAATGAAGATCAAGGTACATTTTATGCCAGTATCACAACCCCGTCAGGTGCAACGCTTGAACGTACGAAAGCAGTCGTGAACGAAATTCAGCGTGTTTGCCAGCCACTTGAAGCCATAGAATCCATCTCAACGCTTGCTGGAACGAATATTCTTTCCGACGGTACTGGTGCGACCTACGGCACCTGCCTTATCAATCTCAAACCATGGGATAAGCGTTCATTATCAGTGGACGAGATGATATTACTTTGTAAAGAAAAAACTGCCCATATCAAGGATGCACGTATTGAATTTTTCCCGCCGCCCGCCGTGCCAGGTTATGGCAACGCCAGCGGTTTTGAGTTGCGATTATTGGATAAAACAGGTAGTGGCGATTTTAAACAAATGGAAGGTGTAGTAAACCAGTTCATTACAGATCTGAAGGCTCAACCCGATATTGCCTCGGCATTTACGATTTTCGATGCGAGTTACCCCCAATATATGATTCATTTTGAGTCTGATAAAGCCGCCCAAAAAGGTGTGACCGTGGACAATGCAATGAGTACCTTGCAGACGCTACTCGGCTCGGAGTATGCGACGAATTTTATCAAGTTCGGGCAGATGTATAAAGTTATGGTGCAAGCCGCCCCCGAGTATCGTGCCCAGCCAGAGGACTTGTTGAAAATGCACGTCAAAAATGACGCGGGTGAGATGGTACCAACATCAGCATTTCTCCGTATCGAAAAAATCTTTGGTGTCGAACAGGTTACACGTTACAACATGTACCCTTCCGCCGAAATCAATGGCGAGGGCAAGCCCGGTGTGTCGAGCGGCGCGGCGATTACCGCAGTACAGGAGGTTGCCCAAACCAAACTTCCGAAAGGTTACGACATTGACTGGGCGGGTATCAGCCGCGACGAAGTTAACGCAGGCAATGAAGCGATTTGGATTTTCCTTATCTGTCTGGTATTCGTTTATCTGTTGCTAGCGGCGCAGTACGAAAGTTTCCTGCTACCGCTGCCCGTGATTTTGTCGCTGCCAACAGGTGTTTTTGGGGCGTTCTTTTTGCTTTGGATTTCGAACCTCGAAAACAATATTTATGCTCAAATCGCTCTCATCATGCTTATTGGTTTATTGGGCAAAAATGCGATTTTGATCGTTGAATTCGCGGTTTTGCGACAAAAGGAAGGCCGAACTGCGCTACAAGCCGCCGTAGAGGGTGCAAAGTCTCGTCTCCGTCCAATTTTGATGACCTCGTTTGCTTTTATTGCGGGCTTGCTTCCGTTAATGCTTGCCACGGGTGCGGGTGCTGTGGGCAATCGCACGATTGGCACTGCTTCGGCAGGTGGAATGTTGTTTGGTACAGTGTTCGGAGTAATTGTCGTACCTGGGCTATATGTCCTTTTTTCTCGAATTTCGCATAAGCATCCGCTGGTGAAAGACGAAGAGGAAACACCATTGACAGAAGTTTGACCGCCGGCTTTTTTAAGGCGTGTTTGCTATGTCTGAAATGTCGCTTGTTTCTTCGCGCAAGATCAAACTTGAAAGGGCGCGTAACAAGGGTAGCAAAGGTGCGAAAACGGCACTCGAAATGGCTGAAAATCCAGCTCGTTTTCTCTCAACCGTACAAATTGGTATTACGCTTACCGGTGTTTTGCTCGGTATCTATTCTGGCGAAAAGGGCTGCCTAACGGCTATGAACTTGAAGTTGTGGACAAGGACGGGCAACGCATAGATAAGGTTTTGGTCAAAAAGACCGATTAGTTTTCACATGGTCGAATGCGCGAAAGAGACGGACATTTATTAAAGTTTAGTAAGCATGCCATTTACTCGAGCCGTTTTCGACCCAACATAAAAAAAATATGCTTTTCTATAAAAAAAATTATTGCACAATATTTGTAATCGCAACTACTTTTGGTTTTCTCAGTTGTAAAGTCCCGAAGTTGCCCACCGCGCAGACCTTGCGTCCAATGCCAAAGACCTTCGCTACGGTCTCCGATTCGACGAACGAAGATAATATTACATGGCGCAACTTTTTTGGAGATACTTACCTCATCGCTTTGGTCGAGGAGGCTTTGCAAAATAACCCAGACATACAGATGGCTTCGGCTCGTATCCAAATGGCAAACGCCCAAGTTACAGCTACACGTGGTGCACTGCGTCCCACCATGGCGGGTGGTGTGATTCCGAGTTTGCGGCGTTTCGGTTTTTACACGATGGACGGAGCAGGCAACGCAACGACCGACATTGAGCCTGGTCGGGTGGTTCCTAAACACCTACCCGATGTATTTGTCGGTTTGCAGTCAAGTTGGGAAATTGATGCGTTCCATAAACTACGCAACCAGAAAAAGGCGGCGATACTACGTTTTTTAGCGAGTCAAGAGGGGCGAAATTTGATACAAACCAACCTTATAGCGGAGGTCGCGTTGGGCTATTTTGACTTACTCGCACTCGACAATCAACTTGTCGCTTTGCTGGAATCTATAGCATTGCAGCAACAAGTCTTAGATATTGTGAGCATCCAAAAAGAATCGGGTGTAACCACTGAATTATCTGTTAAACAATTTGAGGCACAGGTTTTGAACGCGCAAGCGCAGGTTTCTAAAACGCGCCAAGCCATTACAGAGACCGAAAATCTACTCAATTTTTTACTCGGACGTTTCGCGCAACCCATCGCACGCGATACGCAGTTTTTGGAAAAAGTCCTACCAAAAACCTCTGTAGGTATTCCTCCGCAACTTTTGAAAAACCGTCCTGATATCCGTCAAGCCGAATTGGAACTTGCTGCGGCCTCAGCAGATGTTTCGGCGGCGCGGGCGGCATTTTTTCCAACCATCAGTCTAACAGGTAGTTTGGGCGTACAAGCGTTTAATCCAGCTTTGTTAATTGACCCCCAATCGCTCGCTTATGGGCTTTTTGGCGGGCTGATGCAGCCGCTTTTCAACAAAACTGCGATTGAGTCGGCGTACCATAATGCTACAGCAGAGCAAAATGAGTTATTTTTTAAGTATCAAAAATCGTTATTTGCCGCGACGGTCGAAGTATCCAACGAACTAGCTCGTCTGGATAATCTACAAACTATGTTTGACTTAAAAAAAAGCGAGGCAACAATGCTTAGGCAATCTATCGAAATTGCAAACGATCTTTTTCGTTCAGGTCGTGCTAATTATCTTGAACTTTTGACAGCACAGCAAAATTTACTTGCGGCTCAATTGGAACTTTTTTACATTAAAAATGAGCAGTTTGCAGCGGCAGTGAATTTGTACAAATCACTTGGCGGCGGTTGGAAGTAAGGCAATACTTTACCGTCAGCCGATCTAAGTCACTAGAAAATAGTGTACTTCCGCTAATGATTTTGCTCGGATAATTGTCTTTTAGTGCGAAGTTTTGTAATGATCCAGCCGCTCCCAAATTTCCATAGGGAATATATGTTTATAGACTATTGTAGCATGATTTCATACTCCCCAAGGGCTTACAAGTAAAAAAGCATATAAATTACATATAATTCCTACGGGGATTAGCGTAAAACTACATTTCAATCACTATAAACATGTATTCCCATAGAGAATTTGAGAGCAACTGGATATTTATGAGGTTTTTGGATATATAAGTCTTGGATCATACTACTGGACATTTTATAAAACGCAAGGAACAGATCACGTTTACGAAACTTTTTTTAGTTTTGTAAACGTCATCTGTTTTCCACTATTTCAAAAGTGTATTAAACGTGTTTTTTTAAAAATGTCCAGTAGTATAGTTTTTGGGATAATTTCTACTTAAATGTTTCGACATAATACCTATTGTTGTAAAGCAATATTGTTTGAAAAAAAGCATACAGCAAGAAATTAAAATACAATATTGTTTGTTTTTGAAAATTATTATTGCAAATTTTTAATTTTGATTATTTTAATTTTGTGAAATTGCAAAGAATGCGAAAAAAAAATTTTAAAATTAATATTCGGATACCCACAAAATAGTTACTTTTGCCTTTCTAATTATAAAGCAAATTTTCAAGCGTATTGCTTATTCAAGGTGTCAACGGCCTTTTTCAGTTGGTATGAAATGAAAAAAAATACAACCACATTACCCATAATTGTCACTGCTTCGGGTTTCGTTGCAGGGCGTGGTGTTTTTTCCGCAACGGCATTCCGTTCGGTTTTACTAATTTCCTATCCGTATCCCCGTCGAGAACGACGATAATTGCTTGCTTTTCTAATTCCTTAGCGTATAATTACGCCATTGTTTTGCAGTGGTCGTAGTATTTTTTTTGTTTTTTAAGGTTCAAATTTAAAACACCTTAATACAAATTAATTTTTCCCTAAATGAATATTCATTTTTTCAAGGTTATGGTGGCCTCCGAGGTGCACCTTGATTTTGCGCCACTCATTTGTGCTGAAATGGAAGCCTCTGCCCAAGCACGTGGCACGGGTATTGCCAAGCGGTCACACGAGTATCTCCAACAAAAAATGCTGGAAGGTAAGGCGGTTATTGCATTCTCCCTCGAGGGGGAGTGGGCTGGCTTTTGTTATATCGAAACATGGAGCCACGGACAATATGTCGCCAATTCTGGACTGATTGTCTCGCCTAATTTTCGCAAAAGCGGATTAGCAAGGCAAATTAAACACAGCATTTTTGAACTCAGCCGAACCAAGTATCCCGACTCTAAAATATTCGGGCTTACCACAGGGCTGGCGGTGATGAAAATCAATTCCGAATTGGGATACGAACCTGTCACTTATTCCGAACTTACTTCGGATGATGCTTTTTGGGCCGGTTGCCAAAGCTGTGTCAATTTCGATATCCTGATGAGCAAAGAGCGGAAAAATTGCCTTTGTACCGCTATGTTATACGAGCCACTTCAGGAGGCTACTCATTCACAAGACTATACCCACGCTAAACATGGATCATAAAAAAGTAGTACTCGCTTTTTCTGGTGGCTTGGATACCACCTATTGCGCCATTTATTTGCGCGAAGTATTGGGCATGGAAGTACATGCTGTAACGGTGCAGACTGGTGGTTTTTCGCCGCAAGACCTGCTGCAAATAGAAGAGCGCGCCAAGGCATTGGGTGTCGCCTCTTTTTCTATTGCCGATGTTACCCACCAATATTACGATCAGTGTATTCGATACCTTATTTACGGCAATGTACTCAAAAACGGTACTTATCCCTTGAGTGTAAGTGCGGAAAGGGTGAGCCAAGCCATTGCGGTTGCCGAATATGTAAAAAGGATAGGAGCAAACGCAGTAGCACACGGGAGCACGGGCGCGGGTAATGACCAAGTTCGTTTTGATATGATTTTCCAAAGTCTTGTCCCAGAGGCAGAGATTATTACGCCGATTCGGGATCAACGGTTAAGCCGCGAAGCCGAGATCGAGTTTTTGAAGGAATATGGTGTTGAAATGGATTTTACCAAAAATGCGTATAGTATTAATAAGGGACTTTGGGGTACTTCGGTGGGTGGTAAAGAAACACTGACCAGTCACCAACCTTTACCGGAGGATGCCTGGCCGACACCTGTGACTAAAAATACGCCTGAATCGCTGGTTTTGGTATTTGAAAAAGGCGAACTCAAGTCGATCAATGACCAAGTTTTCGCGCATCCGGCAGAGGCGATTACGCATTTGCAACATATCGCTCAGCCCTTTGGTATTGGCCGCGATATTCATGTGGGCGATACGATTATTGGTATCAAAGGGCGTGTTGGTTTTGAAGCCGCTGCTCCCATCATTATCATAAAAGCACACCATTTATTAGAAAAACATACGCTCACCAAAGGGCAATTGCATTGGAAGGATCAATTGTCGGCTTGGTATGGCAACTGGCTACACGAGGGGCAAATGTTGGATCCAACGATGCGCAATATTGAGCGGTTTTTGGAAGATACACAAGCCACTGTGAGCGGTAAGGTATTTGTGACTTTGTACCCCTATCGCTTTACTTTGGATGGTATCGAAAGTCCGCATGACCTGATGAGTAGCCGCTTTGGTACTTATGGCGAAATGAACAAAGACTGGACAGGAGATGATGTACGGGGCTTTGCCAAAATATTTGGCAATCAAACGGCTATCTATAACAAAATCAATGGTTTAGATCATGTATAATGTTATAAAAGTGGGTATTGTAGGTGCTGCTGGTTATACCGGAGGTGAACTCATTCGCTTGCTTTTACACCACCCTAATGCGCGTATTATATTTGCCAACAGCAAGAGCAGCGCAGGTAAATATGTATCGGATGTACACCGCGATTTATTGGGCGAAACCCAACTTGTTTTTGCTCAAGATGCGCCATTAGACGAGATAGATGTCTTGTTTTTATGCCTTGGGCATGGCGAGTCGAAGCAGTTTTTGGCTGGTGTGCAACATATTCCCGACCATTTAAAAATTATTGATCTGAGCCAAGATTTTAGGTTAGCCGAAAATGCCGTATTTAATGACCACGGTTTTGTTTACGGCCTTCCCGAATTCAACAGGGATAGGATTTGTAGTGCAAAATATATTGCTAATCCGGGTTGTTTTGCTACTGCTATTCAATTGTCGCTATTGCCGATGGCCAGCCAAGGTGATTTGCCAGCCAATGTGCATATAACAGGTATTACGGGTGCCACAGGTGCTGGTCAGCAATTGCAGTCCACATCGCATTTTCCGTGGCGCGTTGATAATATTTCTGCTTATAAAACCCTGCAACACCAGCATTTGCACGAGATAAAGCAATCTTTGGCTCAATTGCAACAGGGCGATATTGCAGTACATTTTGTGCCTTGGCGTGGCGATTTTGCACGTGGTATTTTTGTAAGTACTTGTATGGCTTTTAGCGGAAATATAGCGCAAGCACGGGCAATATACACCGAATACTATCGGGCGCATCCATTTGTAGTGGTCAGTCCCGATCAAATAGATATGAAGCAAGCCGTAAATACCAATAAGTGTTTGATTCAACTGGAAGTTTTAGAGGGCCAATTGGTGATTCATGCTGCTATGGATAACCTGCTTAAAGGTGCAAGTGGACAAGCGGTACAGAATATGAACCTTATGTTTGGGTTGGAGGAAAAAGTTGGGTTGTATTTGAAGGGGTCGGCATTTTAAGTACTTGGACATCATTAATCTAACGTAACTACTTAGCGTGGCACACGGATTACACGGATTAGACACGGATTTTAAAGGATTTCTTTTTAAAACGGATTTTTAATAAGTAAAAATAGATAAATCCGTGTCCAATCCGTATAATCCGTGTTCTATCTAAGTTTTTACAATCTAACAAAAAATGAACCTATTTAACGTTTATCCGCTACAAAATATCACGATGGAACGCGCTGCCGGCGCTTGGGTATGGGATAGTCAAGGTCGTCAATACCTTGATATGTATGGAGGGCATGCTGTTATTTCTATTGGACACACGCACCCGCATTATGTACAAAGGATAACGGCGCAATTGGATAAAATTGGCTTTTATTCCAATTCGGTGCATTTACCCATTCAGCAAGTATTGGCTACGGTATTGGGGCGTTTATCTGGCAAACCCGATTACCAGTTGTTTTTGTGTAATTCTGGCGCGGAAGCCAACGAAAATGCCTTGAAATTGGCTTCTTTTCATACCGGGCGTAAGAAAATAGTGGCGTTTTATCGCGGTTTTCATGGGCGCACTTCGTTAGCGGTCGCGGCTACGGATAACCCTAAAATTATTGCGCCTGTTAACGAAACCGACCATATTATTTTTCTCCCTTTTAATGATGAAAATGCGGTACGCGAGTGCTTTGAAGCGCAAGGCGAACAAATAGCAGCGGTGATTGTAGAGGGCATTCAAGGGGTAGGTGGCATCCATGTGGCCTCGGATGTTTTTTTGCAAAGTATCCGTGCTTGCTGCGATGATTATGGCTCCGTTTTTGTAGCAGATAGTGTACAATGTGGCTATGGGCGAAGTGGCCGCTTTTTTGCCCATGATTGGAGTGGCGTATCGGCTGATATTTACACAGTAGCGAAAGGTATGGGCAATGGTTTTCCGGTGGCTGGTGTGTGTATCGCACCGCATATACCTGCTGTGATGGGTATGTTGGGGACTACATTTGGAGGTAATCCATTGGCTTGTGCGGCGGCGTTGGCGGTATTGGAAGTAATAGAAGACCAACAATTAATGGCTAATGCAGCCGCGATGGGCGAATATCTTATCCATGCCCTTCAAAATATACCAGAAGTGACAGCGGTACGCGGCTGCGGGCTGATGATTGGTTTTGAAATGGTACCTGAGCACAGCAATATTCGCCAAAGATTATTATACGAAGCAGGCATATTTACCGGCGAAGCCAAAAATAATGTTGTGCGTTTATTACCCTCATTAGCATTGACCCAAACAGAAGCAGACTATTTTTTACACCATTTTAAACAATTGATATGAAGCAATTTACATCGGTCAAAGATATTGATAGCGTAGGTGCTTTGGTACAGGAAGCCTTACAAATAAAGCAAGATCCATACGCTTATGAGACACTTGGCAAAAGGCGTACCCTTGGTTTAGTTTTTATGAACCCTAGTTTGCGCACTCGATTAAGTACCCAAAAAGCCGCTCAAAACCTCGGAATGAACGTAATGACGGTCAATGCCGATAAAGATAGTTGGGCATTGGAATTTCAAGATGGTGCTGTGATGAATACAACAACTGTGGAGCATATCCGCGATGCAGCCCCTGTTTTGGGCAATTATTGCGATATTATCGGGGTGCGTTGTTTCCCCGGGTTACTATCAAAGGAGTTGGACAGCAGCGAACATATCATGCGTCAATTTATCAATTGGACGAAAAAACCGTATGTCAGTTTAGAATCTGCTACCTTACACCCCCTTCAGAGCCTTGCCGATGCAGTAACGATAGCAGAGCATAGCCTTATTCGTCGTCCTAAGGTGGTACTTACTTGGGCTCCTCATATCAAATCTATACCACATGCAGTGGCTAATTCATTTGCGGAGTGGGCTTGCATGCAGGACGTAGAATTTGTGGTTACGCACCCAGAGGGTTATGAACTGGATCCACAATTTACGCAAGGGGCAAGGATCGAGTATAATCAGCAAAAAGCCCTTGAAGGTGCTGATTTTGTATATGTTAAGAATTGGAGCAGTTTTGCAGATTACGGAAAAGTGCTTTGCCATGACCAAAGTTGGATGCTGACGCTCCGTCATTTGGAATTGACCAACGGAGCGCGTATTATGCACTGTTTACCGGTTCGACGGAATGTAGAATTGAGCGATGAAGTCTTGGATAGTCCGCATAGTTTGGTGCAGGCACAGGCCGAAAATCGTGTATTTGCCGCGCAAGTGGTACTCAAACGAATGTTGGAAAATTTATAACCATGTCAAAGAAAAATATACTTCGAGTCATCAAAATTGGTGGCCATATTTTAGACGATCCGAAGCGATTGTCCCAATTTTTAAGTGCATTTGCCCAATTGCCGGATGCAAAAATATTGGTACATGGCGGTGGGAAACTCGCTACTCAATTGGCCAATGAATTGGGCGTTCCCCAAACAATGATCGATGGGCGGCGCGTTACCAATACCGAAACCCTCCGTATCGCGGTCATGGTATATGCCGGCTGGATCAACAAGCAACTTGTCGCGCAATTGAGTGCTTTGGATTGTCCTGCACTGGGTGTATGTGGTGCTGATGGTGACGTACTTAGGGCGCATAAACGGGTACATCCTACGATTGATTTTGGTTGGGTGGGTGATATAGATCAAGTAAATACCACCATATTGGATAGTTGGCTGGGGCGTGGCTTGATTCCTGTTGTCGCACCAATTACCCATGATGGTCATGGTCAGTTGCTCAATACCAATGCCGATACCATCGCTAGTGAGATAGCGCAGGCTTTGAGTAAGGCATTTCATGTGGAACTCATCTTTGGCTTTGAAAAAAGTGGTGTATTGATGGATATAGATGACCCAAATTCCGGTATTGATCTACTCAACCTTGCAAGGTACAAAACCCTCAAGGCGCAATCCTTAATCTCTGATGGCATGATTCCTAAACTTGATAACGCTTTTGGTGCTTTGGAAAAAGGCGTAAGAAGGGTAGTGGTAGGACAAGCGGAGTTATTAACCGAATTACTGGCTGGCACAGTGGGAACTTCGATTGTCTTGTAACAAAAGAACAAAAGACTATAAAAAGAGGCATGGATAAACAGATAAATACGCTGGCACAAACAGCCATAGCATTACTTAAAAAACTGATTGAAACACCGTCTTTTAGTAAAGAAGAGGACGCAACCGCTGCTATTATTGCTGATTTTTTAGCGCACCATGGTGTAAAAACAAATCGGAAGCAAAACAATGTTTGGGCCGTAAATGAGCATTTTGATGCAGAAAAGCCCACTATTTTACTCAATTCGCACCATGATACGGTTCGTCCTAATCATGGCTATACCCGCGATCCATTTGCGCCAGATATAGAGGATGGCAAATTATTTGGTTTGGGTAGTAATGATGCTGGCGGGGCGTTGGTGTGTTTGGCGGTTGTGTTTTTGCGTAATTATGCCGTTAAAGACCTGCCCTACAACCTCATATTTGCCGCCACCGCCGAAGAAGAAATATCGGGTAAAAACGGTATTGAACTATTACTCCCTGAATTGGGAAAGATCGACGGGGCTATTGTGGGCGAACCCACCAAGATGGAAATGGCCATTGCCGAACGCGGACTGATGGTCATCGACGGGGTTGCAGTGGGCCGCTCTGGCCATGCTGCACGCGAAGAAGGGGAAAATGCGTTGTATATCGCTTTAGATGATATAAATTGGATCAGGAATTACCGTTTTCCCAATGTATCTGAAATATTGGGGGCTGTGAAAATGTCGGTAACTGTGATCAACGCCGGTACACAGCATAATGTAGTACCCGACCGCTGTTTGTTCACGATTGATGTGCGCGTCAACGAGTTATACGCCTTAAAAGAGGTGTTGGAAACGATAAAAAGTCATACAAAAAGCGAACTGAAGTGCCGAAGTATGCGCCTGCGCTCTTCCCTGATTTCGTTAAAGCACCCCATTGTCAAGGCAGGCTTAGCCTTGCAAAAAAATTATTACGGCTCACCCACCACCTCCGATAAAGCACTCATGCCTTTCCCCGCGCTCAAAATGGGCCCCGGTGATAGCGCACGTAGCCATACAGCAGATGAATTTATTTACCTGCAAGAAATTGAAAATGGCGTAAATGACTATTTGAAATTATTGGATTTGGTGTATTGGGATTAATAACCATAAAGTAACAAGTTATTTTTTTTGTGGTATTTTTTCTACCACAAAAGTCCGCAAAAGAACACAAAGCGTAGCGTACACGTTAGGGTACAAGTTTAATTTTTGTGTTATATTTTTTTTCTACCACAAAAGTACGCAAAAGAACACAAAGCGTAGCGTACACTTTAGGGTACACGCTTAACTTTTGTGTTCTAAAAAACAAGCGAAGCGTCCAATCTACGTCTTTGTGAACTTTGTGCACTTTGTGGTAGAAAAAAGTGTACACTACGTTTATATCAAAAAATCAATGGTTAAAATATTAAAATTTAATTTCCTTACACATTAGTAAAGTTGTAAAAATAATAACATGAAACTTTGGCAAAAAGACAGTACGCCACATACCGCAGTTGAATCATTTACGGCTGGTAAAGACCGTGAAATGGATCTTTTTATCGCCGAATACGATGTTATTGGGTCTTTGGCACACCTCGAAATGCTGCGCCAAACGGGTTTGATCCCTCAGGATGAAGCCATTTTGTTGGAATCGGCGTTAAAGGATATTTTACAAGAGGTCAAAGAAGGCCATTTTGTATTGGAAGAAGGCGTGGAGGATGTACATTCGCAAGTGGAATTATTGCTCACCAGTAGGGTAGGGGAGGCAGGTAAAAAAATACATACAGGCCGTAGCCGAAATGACCAGGTATTGACGGATATGAAACTGTTTTTCAAAGCAGAATTGCAACAGACCGTTGCGCATGTCAAGCATTTTTTTGATCTTTTAATGGATAAAAGCGATGCTTATAGCACTGTTTTGATGCCCGGTTATACCCATTTTCAAATAGGCATGGTCTCCTCGTTTGGTCTATGGTTTGCGGCTTATGGCGAATCCTTGTCCGAAGATCTGCTTTCCGTTCAATCGGCTTATCAATTGGCCAATAAAAACCCATTAGGCTCTGCTGCGGGTTATGGCTCTTCCTATCCTTTGGATCGGGATTTGACGACTCGGTTACTCGGATTTGAATCACCCCATATCAATGTGCTAGCCGCTCAAATGAGTAGGGGTAAAACAGAGCGGGTAGTAGCGCAGGCATTGGCCAATATTGCGGCTACTTTGACTAAATTCTCTTACGATTGCTGCCTTTTTATGTCGGGGAATTTTGGTTTTATCCGTTTTCCCGATCACCTTACCACGGGATCGAGCATTATGCCCCACAAGAAAAACCCCGATGTGTTTGAATTGGTACGCGCCCGTTGTAATAGTATTCAGGCATTGCCCAACGAAATTACAATGATGACCAATAACCTGCCATCGGGTTATCACCGCGATTTTCAACTGATTAAAGAGCGCATTTTTCCTGCCTTTGGCATGTTGCATGATTGCTTGGATATGTTGTGCTTAATGGTTGAAAACATCACCATAACACCCGATTTATTGGATGATCCGAAGTACAAATACCTGTTTACGGTAGAAGAAATCAACAAATTAACCCATTCAGGTGTTCCATTTCGCGAAGCATACAAACAAGTGGGTTATGCCGTAGAAAATGGAACTTTTGAGCCAGGTGCTATGTTAACCCATACGCATTTGGGCAGTATTGGCAACTTAGGAAATGATAGGATTAGGGCTGCGATGGAGGAAATTATTGGGTGTATTAAATAGTACGATCATCCCTATTGTTGAAATTATTGGTCGCCTCAAGCACTGTTTTTTTATTGTCGTCCAAATATTATGTACCTTTGCGCCCTGTTCAAAATTTTTCAGCCTTCATATTCTTTTACATAAATGACATTACCGAAACGATATTTGGTCACCTCCGCCCTGCCTTATGCCAATGGCCCCCTGCATATTGGGCATTTAGCGGGCGCATATCTACCTGCTGATATATATGTACGTTACCTGCGCTTGATGGGTAGGGATGTCGTGTATGTATGCGGCTCAGATGAGCACGGAGCGGCCATTACCGTAAAGGCGCGCAAAGAAGGCATTACGCCGCAGCAAGTAGTGGATAAATACCATACCATGCTAAGTGATACCTTGTTTGGTATCGGGATTAGTTTTGATATTTATCACCGTACTACCGAGCCAATTCATTACGAAACCTCACAAGATTTTTTCCGCGAATTGCTTAAAAATGGACAATTCGAGGAGAAAATGACCGATCAATATTACGACGAATCCGTCGGTCAGTTTTTAGCCGACCGCTATATCATAGGTACATGCCCCAATTGCGCCAATCCCGATGCATACGGCGACCAATGCGAAAAATGCGGCACATCCCTCAGTCCCACGGAATTGATCAATCCTCGATCTACCCTGAGCGGTTCTAGCCCGGTGATGCGCCCAACGAAACATTGGTTCCTCAAACTCAATGAGCATGAGCAATGGTTACGCGAATGGATCAATACCGGTAAAAATGAAGCAGGTGTGCAATTGCACGACCCAGCCGAGTGGAAAAACCACGTAACAGGACAATGCAATTCTTGGCTCGATGGTGGCCTATTGCCCCGTTCTATGACCCGCGATCTCGATTGGGGAATTCCCGTACCGCCCGAAGTACCAGGTTCCGAAAATAAAGTGCTTTATGTGTGGTTGGATGCGCCTATTGGGTATATTTCGGCCACTAAACAGTGGGCAAAAGACAACGGAAAAGATTGGCAACCGTATTGGAAAAGCGAGGATACCGCATTGGTACATTTTATTGGAAAAGATAATATTGTGTTCCATTGTGTGATCTTTCCTATTGTTTTGAAAGCACATGGCGGTTATATTTTACCCGTTAATGTTCCGGCGAATCAGTTCTTAAACCTCGAAGGTCGCAAATTATCCACTTCAAAAAACTGGGCGGTTTGGGTACACGAATTTTTAGAAGAAATGCCCGGTCAAGGCGACGCATTGCGCTACAATTTGATCAAAAAAATGCCGGAGCAGAGCGAT
This sequence comes from Bacteroidota bacterium, assembly GCA_041160955.1. GTDB lineage: Bacteria > Bacteroidota > Bacteroidia > Chitinophagales > Saprospiraceae > M3007. Next base: position 5,614 of record JBEAVK010000281.1, on the reverse strand, counting down.
AGCGAGTTTACTTGGAAAGGCTATCAAGAAACGACGAATACGGAATTGGTCAATAATTTAGCCAATTTTGTCCATCGTGTACTGGTATTAACGCATAAGTACTACGAAGGCAAAGTACCTGAGTATCAAGCAGATCTGACCTTTAAAAGTGGTTTTGAGGTGGGGACTGATGGTACTGTTACCAGCGAATTGGCGCAATTGAACCATAAAATAACTGAATTGATTGGTTGTATTGAATCATTTAATTTCCGCGATGCGTTGCGCTTGGTGATGGAAATTAGTAGTGCCGGTAATGCCGTTTTACAGTTCAATGAACCTTGGAAAGCCATCAAAGAGCAACCCGAAACGGTAAAAGCCGTAATGAACATATCATTACAAATTGTAGCAGCATTGGCAGTATTGTCGCGCCCATTTGTTCCAGAAGCAGCCAACCGACTCCGAGCGATGTTGGCTTTGCCGGCCTTGTCCGATCAAGGCGAATTACAAGGGGTTTTAGATGCACTAGGAAATGGTACACCATTGTTAGCACAAGGACATACCATTGGTGAAGCAGCCCATTTGTTTAGCCGCGTTACCGATGAAGTAATAGCGGTACAAGTACAAAAACTAGTGGATAACCAACCAGTAACCATTGCTCCTGAACCGGATACTGCTGGATCCGACGTAATACCAGCCTCCGATCAACCCATACATTCCACATACGAAGCATTAAAACCCATGATTCAATACGACGATTTTGCGAAAATGGATATTCGCACTGGCACTATTTTGACTGCCGAAAAAGTAGAAAAATCCAAAAAACTACTCAAATTGAGCGTTGATTTGGGTTTTGAACAACGTACCATATTGTCTGGCATAGCAGAACATTTTACACCCGAAGCCATAATAGGGCAACAAGTCATTGTATTGGCCAATTTGGCGCCAAGGATGATGATGGGAACCGAATCTCAAGGGATGATCTTGATGGCAGAGAACAGCGAGGGCAAATTGAGTTTTGTAAGCCCTTCTGCTGGTTGGCCCGAAGGTATGGGGGTGAAGTAATAACCCACTACTCATACTACTGGACATTTTAGAGGACGCAAGTAACAGGTCACGTTTACGAAATTTTTTTAGTTTCGTAAACGTAACCTGTCCACCATGTCAAAAGTGTGTTTAACGTGTTTTTTTATGAAGTACTTAAATCCAGTAATATACCCGCTACCTATTGCGGATAAGGGCTTTTTTTCATAATCGCACCAACGATTAGGCTAATAATCAGTGTAAAAACCATAGTAAAGATAATAATGAAAATAAGGGTTGGAATAGGGCCGGTAAACATGGATGAAATTGCGATCGCTTGATCGATTTGATCCTCGGTTTGCCCCTTGTTTTCCAGATCAGTTCGCATGGCCTCCACCATGTTTTCGGCAAAGTCAGTATTGATGAATTGGGTGTAAAAAAGGTTCAAGAACGCTGATACAACACTTGCAATCAGGCCAGTTTTCAGCCCCAGGGTAACACATGCGCCATACTCAATAAAGCCCCCTTGCTCACTTCTGATTTTTGAAATCACCGCAGTTATAGCCCAAATCGCAACTCCAAATCCCAATAAGGAGAAAATTGTTCTAATCAAAGTAGAAGTAGTGGGCAACGAAGGATCCATGTTAGCAATAAATCCAATTAAGGTAAGCGAAAAACCAATTGCTGACCAAATAAGGCCATAACGGATGGCAGTCGGCCATGAAGGCGTGTTAGTTACTAAAGGTTGGTCTAAATTATTCATGTTTTTTATATGTTTATATTTTTCTCAAAATAGCATACTCTTACAAGCAGATCGGAAGGCCAACCGATAGTCCTTCAAAAATAATCGACGAATGTTAGGTAATCAACAAAAATAATCCAATAGCGATACACGTAATGGCCGTAATGGCAAAATACCGTTGTAGGTCGGGTCTGAATATACGCATCACCCCGCCAATAATGAGGCTAGGGAAGGACATACCGATAAATACAAAACCCATAACGGATTGAGTTATTTTGCCATCATTAAATTGATAGGCCACCGCATAGGCTCCAACACCCATCAATAAGGTCAGTAGCACAACGGGTAAAAGTTTTTTAAGAGATATCATTTTCTATCCAGATTACACCGCCAAAACGGTCGATATATTGCCATTTTCCTCCCATTGTTACCAGTGCTAAGCCCGCCCGAAATGGCGATGCTGTGGTGTATTTTGGAGTAATTGCCCATTGCCCATCGGTGTGGATATACCCCCACAGACCGTTGTTTCGCGCCTGTGCGAGTCCATCAGAAAACACACCTGCGTCTTCATATTTGGGCATAATGGCTATTTTACCTTCTTTATTGATAAAACCATACGCCCCATTGATTTCAACGAGTGCCAGCCCTTCGCCATAATCGCCGGCCATATCAAAAATAGGCTCTACGGCTAAAACGCCTTCCTCATTGACAAAACCGTATTTGTTGTTTTGGAAGGCCAAGGCCATACCGTCGAAAAATTCGCCATAAGAATGTTGCTCCACAAAACTAAACTGCGGGGATTGCAAGATTTGGCCACTTCGGTCAATCAAGCCCCAGCAATTGTTTTGGGTAATTACCGCTACTTTTTTATGGAAAGGCCGCGCTGAATCCCACCGAGGTTCAATCACCCATTGGCCGGTTTTGTTGATATATCCCCAATGTTGATCCACACAAACAGGTGCCAAGCCATCCTTAAAATGGCCAGCATCGTCAAATTGAGGCGGAATGGCAAATTGCCCATCGGGTCGAATAAAACCATATTTTTGTTGAAATTTTACGGCGGCCAGTTCTTCGTGGAAATCGCCCGCTTCATCAAATTTGGGTGAAATAACCTCATTGCCGCGTTGGTCAATAAATCCCCATAATTGTACCAATTGTACCCGGATCAAGTGATTGGAACAAATACCAACCATGCGGTAACTGCGCTTGAGCAATAAGCGACCAAGGCTATCCAGCGGTGCCCAACGGTCGTTGAGCCGAGCGCGGGTAAAACCATTGTGGAATTCACCTGCTTCAAGGTATTGAGGCTCAATAATAACCGTACCTGCGGCGTCTATGAAACCATAACGCCCGTTTTCTCTAATCTTAAATAATGTATCCTGAGTAAGTCCAAACAACATAAGCGCCGCAAAGGTAGCACTTACTAGTGACATACAATGAAAGAGTGATGAGATAAGATAAACAACACGCACCACTCTTTCATTATATCTAATATCTATTTCGGTATCGATACTGGCATGGCGGTATCGTAGTTGCCAGTGATCACCGGTGATTGCATTCCGGCTGTGTATTCCCGAACATTTTTATAAACGTAGTTGTACAACTCGCTGATTGTCACTAGTTTATCGGCGTTATTATCGGCTTTTCCTTTTAATCCCTGTAGTACATAGTAGGTGAATACCCCTTGGCGCAAGCCATGATCTTCTAAGGAAAGTTCTTCGGATTTGCTCGACATCATTAGGGCTACGCCACCGTCGGTATCTTCAAATGCCTGATAAAAGCGCTTGAGTGAAACAGAAGCAGGCCCTTTTGCGGCTAAACCCTGGCCAAATTGCATAGAACCAGAGTGGCAAGCATCGGCGATGCAAAGTTTGTGCTTAGCCTTACTTTCCTTGAATAGTTTTAGTACTTCGTCGTGGCGTAATTTGTTATTATAACCATCGAAATCCACGGGTAAGAAACAACCCTCCAAGCCGTGGCCGCTGAAATAAAGGATAATCACGTCATTTTCGTCTGCTTTTAAGAAAATAGTACGCATGCTTTTGAGGATGTTTTCGCGGGTAGCAGATTCATCCACCAATATTTCGATTTGATTTTCAGGCAAAGCACCTCCTTCCGGGCTTTTCAAAAAAGAATAAAAGCGGAAAGCATCGTCATCCGTGAATTTTAGGTTTGGCATACTGGTATAGCGGCCAACTCCTACCGCCAATGCCCATATTTTAACATCAGCACTTGGCTCTTGTTTAACTGGGTCGCTTGGCATTACTTCATCGGAATCGAGTTCGCGCACTGGAGCACCTGCGGCCCATACTGCACCATAAACCCTTCCACTGGCAAAGTACATAATGCCTTCGCCGTTTGGCGCATTGCTGGCCCATTTACCTTCGTAGCGGTCGCCATTGGAATAGTAGCAAATACCTTTTCCGGCAGGATAACCTTCTTTGAATTCACCGATCCAACGAGATCCGTCGGGGTAATCAAAATAACCTTGACCGGTGGTGCAAAAAGTTTTGTTGCAATTGCGCAAACCATTTACGTCCGATTTAGATTTCGGCTTTTCTACAGATGTAGTAGTGGCAGGCGGTGTCGGCTTTGGTTTAGCAGGTGTGGTAGTAGGTGTAGTGGGTTTGGGCTTCGTATTGTTACCCGTTGTAGTGGTAGGCGTAGCGGCCGTAGCGGCAGTTGCGCTTTCTAGTTGCCCCATATTCCATGTGCCACGGTTTACCTTTTTATCGGCGCCCACGAGTACACCAGCACCGTGTTTTTTATTGGCCTGCCAGCCACCGGAGTAATAGCCGCCATTGGGGTAAAACATAGTTCCCTGGCCTTCAAATTTGCCATTTTGGAATTGGCCTTGGTAGCGCTCTTTACTAATAAAAGTGTAAGAGCCGGAGCCATGAGGTTTACCATTGGTCCACTGACCTTCATACTGGTCGCCATTGGTGAACTTGTAGGTGCCAGTACCGGTGCGGCAATTGCCGCTGATACACTGGGCGTAGAGGTTTCTTTCAGTAATTGAGGTGGCCAACAGCATAAGAATTGGCAAAGCGAGGCGGATAATGAGACCCTTCATAATTTCAGGTTTTTATAAATTAAAACAAAAAAGAAGGATGCAAGTTTGTTACATTTTCTAACTTAACTTTTAAGTTAGAGCGGATTAAAAATATGACTGCTATAATAAGGCAAAAACCCAACAATCAAGTCCTTAAAACCGCGAACAACATGATCTCCATGTTTCAATCGCGGCAAAGAACTTTTAATTATAAGCGAATATTGTGCCATTCTTATTTGTAGTTTAGTATTTTTTGTATCTTTGCACCCGTATTATATACCTAACTAATTAAAAATCAGTTAATTAAAAAATTTACTAAAAAATGTTAAAATATTTTTTCTTTATGTTATTGTCGGTTGTAGCGACCACGGCTTGCAAAAATAGCCAAACGGCTACCAGTGGTGCTGTTCAAACTTTTGGCACTACGGTGAATCCCAAAGGTGCAATTTCTTATGATGCACTATTGACCAAAATGGCTTCGGTTGATTCTTTGAATGCAAAGGTAACTGGAAAAGTGAGTGCAGTATGCAAAGCCAAGGGTTGCTGGATGACAATGATCTCAGAAAAACCCGGCCAGCCGGATATGCGCGTTACTTTTAAGGATTACGCCTTCTTTATGCCTAAGGATATTGTAGGTAAAACAGTAGTTATTGATGGTTTTGCATTGGTAGAAACCACTTCTGTTGCCGATCAACGCCACTATGCTGAAGACGCGGGTCAAAGCAAAGAGGAAATCGCAAAAATTACCACACCAAAGCGTGAAATGACGTTTGAGGCTGCTGGTGTAGTGATTAAGTAAGGGAGTTGGGGGGCTGTCTTAT
>JBEAVK010000248.1:0-4226 GCA_041160955.1 Bacteroidota bacterium | reverse complement strand
TTTACCTTTGATGATTTCTACGGTTTGCTCAAATTGCCAAGTCAGGTAATCGGCGTAGGTGTAAAGCCCATTCTTTAGGTCAAGTTGCTCAATATTGATGATATGTCCCATTTTATGTACTAATTTTTGGTGCAAAAGTAAGGAATATTTTGAAATATTGCACCGTCTTAAAACTAGGACTGTTTTCAAAAAAATTAGACTTGTACATCCATTACTACACTGTAAATAAACCTATTAACAAGTTTCATTTTTATGCAATCAACAACAAATGATCATACAATGAGGAAACGTACACTTCAGTGTACGCAACGCTTTGTGTACTTTGTTAGAAAAAACGCTACATGTGTAAAATAAAAATTCCACACATGTGATTATTTTATTAATGTAACTATTGAATAAACCGCCAAACAATAATCGCCATTCAAATTTCATTTTAACGAAAAAATACCGCAATTGATGCAAAATTTCAACCACGTATCCTATCTTTGGAACGAACAAAAAGCCGCTGAAATCGCCCACGACGAAGTGGCACTCCTTGTCTATCGCTCCAATCTACTCGGAGCCGACCTTCGCCTCACCAATTACGGCGGCGGCAATACTTCGTGCAAAGTCCTCGCCCGTGACCCGCTTACAGGCCAAGACGTAGAGGTAATGTGGGTAAAAGGCAGCGGTGGCGATCTCGGTACGATGAAACGCAGCGGACTAGCGGCATTGTACGTCGAGCGGTTACGGAGCCTCAAAAACGTCTATCGCGGCCTCGAGTACGAAGACGAAATGGTCGAATTATTTAACCATTGTATTTTCGATCTGGCCTCCAAAGCACCTTCTATCGATACACCTTTGCACGGTTTTTTACCATTCAAACACATTGACCACCTCCATCCCGATGCGGCCATCGCCATCGCAGCAGCCAAAGATGGTGAACGCATTACCCAAGAACTCTTCGGTGGCAGTATCGGTTGGGTGGGCTGGCGCAGACCAGGTTTTGAATTGGGCTTGGAATTGAAAAAATGCCTCGATGATAATGCCGCCAAAGGCATCGCTCTGAAGGGGATTATGCTGGGTTCGCACGGACTGTTTACTTGGGGCGATACGGCTTACGAAAGTTATGTGAATACACTAGAAGTGATTGAACGCTGTGCCACATATTTAGAGGAGTATACTGGTAAAAAACGGGCTGTATTTGGTGGTGCAAAACAAGAAAGCCTTACAGCAACCGATCGGCTCAAAAAAGCAGCGGAAACCGCTCCTGTTTTACGTGGTTATTGCTCCTCCGAACGCAAAATGGTAGGGCATTTCACCGATGTTCCAACCGTTTTGGATTTTATCAATTCCCATGATTTAGCACATTTGGCTCCGATGGGCACGAGTTGTCCCGACCATTTTTTGCGCACCAAAATCGCACCTTTGGTACTCGATCCACAAAAAACAGCCGATAAAACCTATTTAGATACAGCTTTTGAAACTTACCGGGCTGGTTACCGCACTTATTACGACGGCTGCAAACGCGCCAATTCGCCTGCTATGCGCGACCCAAATCCGGTAGTGATTTTGTACCCAGGCGTGGGCATGTTTACTTTTGCAAAAGACAAAACAACGGCACGACTGGCATCCGAGTATTATATCAACGCGATCAATGTGATGCGGGGCGCAGAAGCCGTGTCGGAATACACTTCCCTACCCCACCAAGAGGCTTTCGATATCGAATATTGGTTGTTGGAAGAAGCAAAATTGCAGCGGATGCCTAAGCCCAAACCGCTAACTGGGAGAGTGGCTTTAGTGACCGGTTCGGCGGGTGGTATTGGGAAGGCGATTGCTCGCAAATTTGCAGAAGAAGGCGCATGCGTTATCCTCAATGACCTCAATGCAGACCGATTGGAGGAAGCAAAAGCCGAGTTTTTGACCGATTTTGGGAAGGATGCGGTTGCTACTACATTCCTAGATGTCACCGATGAACAGTCTGTTGACGCAGCCTTTCAAGCGGCCTGTCTTGCTTTTGGCGGCATAGACATTGTGGTGAATAATGCAGGCATCAGTATTTCAAAAAGCATATTGGAGCACTCTTTAGGCGAATGGGACAAGTTGTACGATATTTTGGTAAAAGGCCAATTTGTGGTTTCGCGTGCAGGTGTGGACGTGATGCGCAAGCAAGGTTTTGGTGGCGATATTTTGAATATTGTATCCAAAAATGCCGTTGTATCGGGCCCCAATAACGCGGGATATGGTTCAGCAAAAGCCGCACAAGCACATTTGACCCGTTTATTAGCAGCGGAGTTGGGTGCCGACAAAATACGGGTCAATATGGTCAACCCCGATGCCGTTATTGCAGGGAGTAATATATGGGCTGGCGGTTGGGCCGAAGGTCGCGCTAAAGCTTATGGCGTTTCGGTAGAGGAATTACCCGCTTATTACGCCAAACGCACCCTATTGGGCGAGATTATTTTGCCCGAAGATATTGCCAATGCTTGTTTTGCCTTTGTGGGTGGATTACTCAATAAAACTACAGGTAATGCATTAAATGTGGATGGTGGTGTAGCGATGGGCTTTTTGCGGTAGGGTGTGTCCTTCACTATTTGGCACACGGGAAAGTCCTCCACTATTTGGCACACGGATTAACACGGATTAGACACACAAAGCAACATAAAACAGATTTCACATGAATATATCAGAACAAATCAACAACCAAAACCTGCATAACCATACCTTTCATTTTCAATACATTTCAGAAATATTGAACCAAAAAGGTATTGATATTCAGGCTATTATCGAAAAAATAAAAACCTTTCAGATTGCTATTCCTTCTTGGGCCTTAGGTACAGGTGGCACGCGATTTGGTCGTTTCCCGGGTGGTGGAGAACCCCGAAATTTGGAAGAAAAAATAGAAGACGTAGGTTTATTGCACGCACTGAACCGCTCATCCAATTCTATTTCACTCCATATTCCATGGGATATTCCCCGCGACCCACTTGCCTTAAAACAGCACCTGCATGCGCACGAATTGACCATTGATTCCGTCAATTCCAATACCTTCCAAGATCAGCCGGGGCAACCACTGTCCTATAAATTTGGGTCGCTTTGCCATACCGATGCGGCAACACGAGCGCAAGCAATAGAACACAATATCGCTTGCATCGAACATGGTAAAGGATTGGATGCCAAGGTATTAACGGTATGGCTGGCCGATGGCTCTAATTTTCCCGGACAGCAGCATTTCCGGCGGGCATGGCAACGTACCGCCGATGCACTGATGGATATTTACCACGCATTACCCGATGATTGGACGATGCTGATCGAGTATAAACCCTATGAGCCCAACTTTTACTCCATGGTAGTACCAGATTGGGGCACATCTTATTCGTTTTGTCAGCATTTGGGTGAAAAAGCGCAAGTTTTAGTGGATTTAGGGCATCATTTACCCAATACTAATATTGAGCAAATTGTAGCGCGGCTGATGCACTTTGGGCGGTTAGGCGGTTTTCACTTTAATGGTTCTATGTACGGCGATGACGACTTGACAACAGGCAGCATAAAACCCTATCAGTTTTTTCTAATTTTTAACGAATTGGTCGATGCCATGGACGATCCTGCGGTCAAGAACCCGCCTTTGGCTTGGATGATTGACGCAAGTCACAATTCAAAAGATCCTTTGGAAGACCTGCTGCAATCGGTGCAAAATATATTGACGACCTATGCGAAAGCCTTATTGGTGGACAGAAAAGCACTCACCGAAGCGCAGGAAAATAATGATGTGGTAGCCGCAGAGGAATGCTTACGCGATGTATTTGCGATAGATACCCGTGCTTTGGTGGCGGAAGCAGCACGCCAAGCGGGTGGCGCTATTGATCCGATTGGCATGTTTAGGGATTTGAAAATTAGAGAAAAATTGATTGTGCAGCGGGGTAAAACGAGTATCGCAACGGGGCTGTAACAGCGTATTAATTTTTAAAAATTTCCATTAAATCTATATGCAAATCTGGAAAAACGACACTCGTCATCGTATCTTCGTTGATATAAATAACTGGTGAACTATAAACACCAGATTCCAAAAGGTTGAATTGATGAACAGTTTCGTGTTCGGGGTCAAAAATAAGGTATTCTAAGATACCATTTTCTTCGTACAATTCTTTTTTTGTACGCATTTCTTTGGAAGAGTTGCCCGGAGAAAGGATTTCAATGACCAAATCTGGCGCGCCGATACAACCTTTGTCGTCCAATTTTGACTCATC
>JBEAVK010000220.1:0-7083 GCA_041160955.1 Bacteroidota bacterium | reverse complement strand
GGTGGGTCGTATGACCGAATCTATGGATAGTATTTACATGACCATTCATTATGGATGGGATAAAGAGGCTGACTTCAAGGAAAATCGCTGCGATCTTGTATTTGTTAAATCAAACTTGTAGAAGACGATTATTAGGCTTTGGTAACTAAGGTGCTGCTCATTCAATATTTTTGATGGAGCAGCACCTTTTTCGTATTTTATCCCGCTATCTTTAACAAGATTAGCAGGATTTCTGCGTTACAAGCGATTTTTATGATAAAAAAAACATAATCTAATTATCGCTCCCAATATTGGTTCATTGCTGCTTGTCAAAAGCCTAAATCAGTGATTGCTACCTTTTATTATTGGAAAACGGCATTGAATATTGACTCAACCGGTGCGGCGCAATTGGATCAATTTGGCGCAAATCCATTGTATATTCGCTTTTTTGATGTCGATTTTGATGACTTGCGTGGTACTCCCGTGCCAGTAGGCGAAATGACACTGATGGGTATGGACAACCGACCATTTATCCCAGTTGTATTCCTCACAACGAGCACTTTCAGGCATTTGTACAACAACAAGATGGATACTTTAGCCAAGAATATTTCGCGCAAATTAAATGCTCAATTGGAGGATTTATACTTCACATACAGTAAATATCATACTGGTTGATATAGAATTTCGCATGGTAAAGAGATGAAATCCTGAACAAATCGTTCTAAGATTTGTCCTCTCAAAATCGGCTGTGCTGGTGTGGAGGGTAAATATAGTGACTTTATGTGTAGTCAACATGCATTTACGCTGCTTCATAATTGTATGAATTTAACACTATATCAATCCGAGTAGCAGAAGCACGAAATCAGTTGAACCAAACAAGTGTTTGTTAGTTTTATAAACTATGAAAAAAATCGTTGTCTTTTGTTTGTTGATACTCACATCCGAACTTTCGGGTCAAAACTTTCAGCGCTCGTATAAATCCGCTAATGAAGACCCAGATCTTATAAATATGGTGCTGCTTACATCGGGTAATCTGATTGCCTCGGGTACTTCTGATTTCCAGCTGCAACCCGTTCTGGTCGGCCTTTCCCCCGAAGGCGATCTTTTGTGGCAGCGCGGCATGAACTCGGCTTTGCAACAGAACAATGGCTTTTCCGCGCTCAAAATGCTGGCACTTCCCAACGGCAATGCGTTGGTGTTGTTTGTCAATCTGAATACAGTCATTCTCCCTCCGGTATTCATCAGGGCAAAAGTGTTAATCGCGGAAGTATCGGCCACCGATGGTACCTTCGTGTGGCAACGGTACCTTGGCGACGAGGATGCGCCAGTGGTGTACAACGATGCCGTCCTGCTACCCGACGGCATTCTACTCACAGGCTATGTGTCAAAGCAGTACAGCCTGGCTAAAATCAGTTATCAAGGTGATTTGATCTGGCAAAAAAATTTTAGCGGCCCCGATCCGTCCGAAGCGTACCGATTGGACGGCTTAGTCGCCAATAGCCAGGGCGATATTTACGCCGTTGGTGGCGAGTATGGTACAAATGCCTTTTCGTTGCATAAATTCGACAGCGACGGTAGCCCCATCTGGAGTCAGCGGTATGAGATTGCCGCGCCTGAGGATGACCGAATATTTTTTGAAGTCAATATTGCGCTTTCGGCAGATCAGCGGCCGGTACTCTGGGGCACTTCCGCCGATCCCGGCCCGGTAAATTCCCGGGTTTTTTTGATGGAAACCAACCCTAACGACGGCCAGATATTGGTGAGCAAGACCTGGGGGATTCCCGGTCAGGCATATTATGCCTCGGATATCGCTTTGCTCAACGACAATACCTTTTTGCTCTGTATGGGCAACGGCAACAACGGTGTGCTGGCGCAATATATAAAATATGATCTGGAAGATGGACTGATCTGGTCGATTGTGGACAATAAAACCAGTTTCACCGGTTCTATTGAACGCACTCAGATCAGCCCCGACGGCTATTACTACAACCTGAGCCAGCGCCTTACCCTTACGCCCCTGGCGCGTACCTCTATCCTTACCCGTACCGACCATTTACTAACCAACAAACCCGATTGTTGCCACAGGCAGGCTTTTTTACAGTTTGAGGACGAATTTTTTGATGTTTCCGCCACGAATCTGACACCTGCCAATGTCTTTTGGGCGCTGCGGCCTTTTACACCGGTGTTCGAAACCCGTAACGGTACTGCGGAGACGATCTGTGCCCCGCCTGAATTGCCTGCACTGAATTTCAACAAAACAGAAGTCTGTACCGGTGGATGCGTTTCGGTGAGTTGGAATACCAATATTGCACCAGCTTTGCAGTGGCAAGTGAACAACGAGCCGTCTTTTGTCAGCGATTCTGTCACCTCCTTTTGTTTCGATCAGCCGGGAGATTACAGGATTGTTGCCCGTTCGGAGCAGGACAGTTGCGTGCGAACGGTTACGCTCATACGCGTACGCGATCAGGCACCGCCGGGTTTTACGGTGCTTGATTCCATCGTTTGTCCGGGTGAATGCCTTCGTTTCCGATTAGATACCATTTTGCCCGCCGTTGCCTATGAATGGACGTTCGAAGGAGGCACACCGTCGGAATTTATCGGTCAGCAGCCACCTCCGGTCTGTTTTCAGCAAGCCGGTATGTTCAACGCGCAGGTGAAAATCGAAGGCTGTTCGGCCGTTTCCGATAGTATCCTGTCCATTGAGTATAAATCCCTGCTGATTCCGAATGCGTTTACGCCAAACGCCGACGGGGTAAATGATCTTTTCAAGCCGATTATTAGTTGTCCTACGGTCACGTATCTTTTTCGGATATATAACAGGTGGGGGCAAGTCGTGTTTGAAACAGCCGATGCAGCGGCGGGCTGGGACGGTCGCTATGAAGGCGAAGAGCAGCCTTGCGATGTCTATGTCTGGACGGTTGAAATTTCTGATGTACAGGAAGAAGGGGTGGTATTGCAGTCTTTGCTGGGGGAGGTAACTTTGTTGCGGTAGGTATTTTGTAGTTTTTCTGCCGAAACGTTCAACTGAACGGATCCACCTTTTTGGGGCGAAAAAAAGTAGGAAGTAAGCATTATTGCACAAAATTTTAACTTTTTGAAATTTACAAGTAGGTAACATTATTTTATATAGAAAAAGTGTACCCTTTGAAATAAAATAACGTTACTTTTGCACAGTAATGGAAAAATATCCAATTGGCATTCAAACATTTAGTAAAATTAGGGAAGGTGGGTTCACGTATGTGGACAAAACACACTTCGTAGCACGCCTATTGAAGGAAGATGCTTATTTTTTTCTTTCCAGACCAAGGCGTTTTGGCAAATCATTGCTGCTTTCAACGATCAAAGAAGTGTTCCAAGGGTCAAAGCATCTTTTTGAGGGGCTAGCCATCGAACCACTTTGGGACTGGTCGCAAAAAGCCTCGCCAGTACTTCATTTTTCGTTAAACGGCCTTGATTATAAGCAACAACCACTCGAAACAGCATTGATGAAAATGCTGCATTTGGAAGCGGAACGTTGCGGTTTAGTGATTAAAGGAACTACTGCAAAGGAGTTATTCGCTAGTTTGGTTTTTAAACTATTTGAAAAAAGCGGCAAAGTTGTTATCCTAATTGATGAGTACGATAAACCCGTAATTGACTATCTCGAAAATCCCGAGCAAGCCATTGCCCACCGCGATGAATTGAAAAACTTTTTTGGAGTCATCAAAGACAGCGATGCCTATTTGAGATTTGTGCTCATCACAGGCGTTTCCAAGTTTAGCAAAATTAGCATTTTTTCGGAATTAAATAATTTGCAAGATATTAGTCTGCGGTCTTCATTCAATGATATTGCAGGTATTACACAAGATGAACTGGAGGCCAGTTTTCCTGAGGGCTTGGCAAAAGCAGCGGAATCATTACAACTCCCTCCCGATGCCGTATTGCTTACCTTAAAGGATTGGTACAATGGTTACTCTTGGAATGGTATTTCCAAAGTATATAACCCCTTTTCGCTGCTCAATTTTTTTGAATCTGGCGAGTTGAGGAATTTTTGGTTTGAGACAGGAACGCCCACTTTTTTGGCAAAGGAGATGCAAGCAAAACAGTTGTTTGAACCCAGCGGAATGGAGGTAAGCGGCATTTTGTTAAATAATTTTGATCTGCAAAATTTACACCCCATTACCATGCTTTTTCAAACAGGGTATCTTACGGTGTTAGCCACGGAACATTCCACGGATTGGTACAAATTGGGTTACCCAAATCGCGAGGTACGGTTATCATTTGAGCAATATTTGTTAGCAGAATATTTACCCAAAGACATTTCTAAAGACCCGCTTTCTTTGGTGATGCTGTTGCGAAAAGCACTGGAATCGGGCAATTTGGATACGGTTTTTTCTGTTATTAATTCAACTTTTGCCGGAATTCCATCTGAACTTTGGCAAAAAGAGAATGAGCACTTTTTCCACGCGCTGCTGCACCTTACGTTTAGTTTATTAGGGGTTTTTATCAAAAGTGAAGTAAATTTCAGAAATGGCAGGGCCGATGCTATTGTAGAATTAAAAGAACGCGTTTATATCTTCGAGTTCAAGTTAGATAAAAGTCCAGAAATAGCATTAGCGCAGATCAAATTGCGCGGTTATTCGGAGTCGTACCGCCACTCGGGCAAATCAATAATTGAAGTCGGTGTAGCATTCTCAAGCGCAAACAAAAATGTATCTGGTTGGTTATCAAATATTTAGAGTATGAAAATTAAACACTTTTCTACAATCATTTTCATCTGCTTATTTGTTGTAACCCCCTGCGGGCCGGTTTACCCGTGTTATTTTGATTATTCCGACGAAGATTACAGGGTTTTTTATTTTAACCCAGCAGTAGCGGAAACCTCAAAAATCCTAGAAGCATTCCATTATAGCAAGTCATTTTATTTTAAACGATCTTCGCCTTATCCAGAAAATGAAGAAGGCGAAGACCCTGATATGGTAAGGAATTGCAAGGAATGGCAAGCACAATTGGGTAAAGCAATTGATTTAGGAGATATTGACACGCTCATGTACCAAACCGAGCCCACCTTTTTTTAAAGCATATAAAGATACTACACTTGCTACCATTTTTTCGGGTAATTCCTTTGTAAATGCCTTGTATTTGCCTAAAAACAAAGATTTACTCAACTATCTTGTTTTTGCCAAACAAAGCGAATTAGTAAGAGGGAGATGACCGCTGGATGACGGCAAGGAATCAAGGCCGAAAAGCCACTATCGAAGAAGGAGATGTGGCATCACCGCTGTTCAAATCTTGGGCAAAAAAATATAAAAATACCGCAACGTACCAAGAATACTTGAGTAAATGCCCACAATTGCGTGCGTTCTTAGGTTTAAATGACCCAGCCGAATAAGTCTTTTTTGATGTTCAATCGAATTAAATTGCCTATCTTTGCCCGCTTTTTCAAGCACTCTAACAAGTAATGGCAACACCAAGAACGGTCGCATTTCATACCCTCGGTTGTAAACTCAATTATTCGGAAACATCGGCTTTGGCGCGATTATTCGAACAAAGCGGCTATTTGCCCGTCAAATTCGAGGAAGCAGCAGATATTTTTGTACTCAATACCTGCTCCGTTACCGAACAGGCCGATAAAGAATGTAAAAAAATTGTCCGCCAGGCACTCCGCCGCAGCCCCGATGCTTTTGTGGTCGTAACGGGGTGTTATGCCCAATTGAAACCACAAGAAATAGCGGAAATACCCGGTGTAGATCTCGTTTTAGGCGCTGGCGAAAAATTCCGTATCCTCGATTATGTCGATGACCTGTCCAAAGCCCAAGGCAAGGGCATGGTACACGCCGGTGAGGTGCGCGATGTAAATACTTTTACGGCTTCGTTTTCTTTCGGCGATCGTACCCGCTCTTTCCTCAAGGTGCAGGATGGTTGCGATTACAAATGCTCCTTCTGTACCATCCCGCAGGCGCGGGGCGCGAGCCGTTCCGATACCGTGGAAAGTGTCTTGCAAAATGCCCGCAATATTGCGGATATGGGCGTAAAAGAAATTGTACTCACTGGGGTCAATTTGGGCGATTTTGGCAATGGAACTGCCGTAATTGAAGGAGAAAAGCCTAAAAAAGAAGCACTTTTTGTCGATTTGGTGCGCGAATTGGATCAATTGCAGCCCATCAGCCGTTTCCGTATTTCGAGTATTGAACCGAACCTGCTCACCGAAGAAATTATCCAAATTGTCAGCGAAAGCGAGCGTTTTATGCCGCATTTCCACGTGCCTTTGCAGTCGGGTAACGATAAGCAACTCCGCGATATGCGCCGCCGCTACAAACGCCAACTCTACGCCGACCGCGTGGAGGCAATCCGCAAATACATGCCCGATGCCTGTATCGGCTGCGATGTGATTGTAGGTTTTCCGGGCGAAACAGAAGAAGATTTTCTCGAAACTTACCAGTTTATCAGCGATCTGGATATTTCTTATTTGCACGTATTTACTTATTCCGAACGCGCTAATACATTGGCCGCGACGATGGAAGAAGTCGTTTCAATAGAAGAACGCAAACGCCGTAACCATGCACTGCGCGGGTTATCGGAAATGAAACGCCGCTTATTTTATAGCAAATATATTGGCACAGAACGGCCTGTTTTGTTTGAACAACACCGAAATCCAGCCTTAATGACTGGTTTTACAGATAATTATATCAAAATCGAGGCACCACTAAACCCCGAAATGATCAATCAAATTGGGATGGTCGAATTGCAAGAATTGGACACTACAGGGGAGGCCGTATTGGCAAAACCGTTGTTGAATTGGCCATTGATAAAGCAATTGGTTGTGATGTTGTGTTTGGTTTTCGGGTTCAATGGTGTTTTTGCCCAAACGGCGCGCAGTATTACCCTACAAGAAGCCACACAATTGGCATTGACCAATAGTGCGCAAATCAAAAAGGCGCAATTGGACAAACAATCCTTGGAATATAAGTTTAAAGAACAACGCGCTGCGGCTTTGCCCACGGTAAAAGCAGGTGTTAATCTGGATATTTACCCCTTTTTACCCACTACTTTTGTGGCTGGTGACGATATTAGCCGCCCCAATGAATCATTTGTTCCCATCCAATTTGGTCGCCCGTTCCAATT
>JBEAVK010000217.1:0-10508 GCA_041160955.1 Bacteroidota bacterium | reverse complement strand
CATTTTAAAAAAACACGTTTAATACACTTTTGAAATGGTGGAAAATTACGTTTACGAAACTAAAAAAAAGTTTCGTAAACGTGATCTGTTCCTTGCGGTTTTAAAAATGTCCAGTAGTATGAATTTTTTCTAAACCATTTAAAATAATAAAACATAAAAAATTTATTTACTACAAAACATTGCCTCAACACTCCGCCAAATTCACCGAAATATTAATCGCCAATCCTCCATCTGAGGTTTCTTTATACTTAGAATTCATATCGTGCGCGGTTTCCTTCATGGTACGAATTACGGCATCTAAACTCACTTTTGCTTTGGACGGATCGCTTTCTAAGGCAATTTGGCAGGCCGTTATCGCCTTTATTGCGCCCATGGTATTGCGCTCAATACAGGGCACTTGTACCAGTCCGCCAATAGGATCGCAGGTAAGGCCGAGGTGGTGCTCCATCGCAATTTCGGCAGCCATCATGGCTTGTGCGTAAGTACCACCGCAGCATTCGGTGAGCGCAGCAGCAGCCATCGCCGATGATACGCCTATTTCTGCCTGACAACCGCCCATCGCAGCCGAAATTGTTGCCCCTTTTTTGAACAAACTGCCCATTTCGCCCGCAGTAAGCATAAATTTTACAATATCGTCCTCTCGGAAATTTTCGCCAAAACAAACGTGGTACATCAAAACGGCAGGAATAACACCCGCTGCGCCATTGGTAGGCGCTGTAACTACGCGACTAAAAGCAGCATTTTCTTCATTTACTGCTAAAGCAAAACAACTGACCCATTTCAAGGTATCCTGAAATGAATGCCCGCCGCGACTGATTTGACGTATAAATTCGTCCACATTGGTGTAGGGACGGCCTTTCATTAGGCGTTCCGACATGCCTTTTGCGCGACGCGTTACGTGCAAGCCACCCGGCAATTCACCATCGGTATGGCAACCAATATAGATACATTGCTTCATCACGTCCCAAATGTGCATCAGATCGGACTTGAT
Organism: Bacteroidota bacterium; assembly: GCA_041160955.1. Classification (GTDB taxonomy): domain Bacteria; phylum Bacteroidota; class Bacteroidia; order Chitinophagales; family Saprospiraceae; genus M3007. Next base: position 9,517 of record JBEAVK010000217.1, on the reverse strand, counting down.
TTTTTCGGGTGTACGCCACATCAATTCGTTTTGCCAAACCACTTCCCAAACGGCTTTCCCTGCGTGTAAACACCAGTGCTCTAAGTCTTTTCCTAGGTCGATAGGGTGCGGCAGTGTCACTTCGGATGCGTCGTCCTCTTCGCCTTCTTTTACCACAAAACCGCCGCCTACACTGTAATACGTATGGCTTTCGCCGTTATCGTTGTGGTAAAATGCTGTAAAAACAAGGCCATTGGCATGGTAAGGCAAGGCTTGATCGAAATGAAAAACAATATCAGTTTCAGGATCAAAAGGCAACATTATTTGCCCGCCAAGATTAATCTTTTTGGAAGCGTTGATGTCGGCAATATTGGTTTGCACGGCTGGCACAGGAATGGTGACCGGGTCGTCGCCATTGAGACCAAGCAAAACAGCCAAGTCTGTGCCGTGTCCTTTACCCGTTTTGGCTAAAGAGCCATACAAATCCACGCGAACGGCTTTTACACGGGCGATATCGATCTCGCCCAAAAAACGCTGCGCAGCGCGCCAAGGCCCCATGGTATGCGAACTGGAAGGGCCAATGCCAATTTTAAAGATGTCAAATACACTAATTCGGTTCATAGTCAATGTTTCAAAGTTTAGAGACTGTGGTGGTGGTGGTGAGGGCAGGCTTTTAGGGAATTGGTTGTTTTAAGCACTTAAAGAAACGGCATAATCGTTTTTTTCAAAACTAAATAACCATCAGCATTGAGGTGGAGTCCATCCGAAGTAAATAATTCGGAAAGGTTTCCTTTTTTATTTAACAATGGTGTACCCACATCAATATATGGAATAGCAAAACTACGTGCGATTTGTTGCAATCGAATATTTAATTCGTTGATTTGATCATTCTCGATACCAATTCGTTTTACCTCGTTATTCACTGGCAAAACGCTAATGATACATACTTGTGCGGAACGGTTATCAGCGCGTAATTTTTTAACTATTTCGTAATACCGTGTTTCAATATCTCTGAGTGGTTTATCGAACATTAAATCATTGATTCCCAAACAAATAAATATTTTTGAAGGGTTATGTCTATTTAATTCCGACAAGCGGCTAAATACGCCATCTACTTGGTCGCCGCTGATACCTCGGTTCAAGACGGGTTGTTTGGCAATACCTTTTAACAATTCGCTCCATTCGCATTGCTCTACTTGGCTATCGCCTAAAAAAACAATTGCACCTTTTTCATCTGGCATTTTTTTAAACAACGAAACCCGATGCGCATACAGCCCTGCTTCGGTATGTCCTAACCTATAAAACACATACTTTAGTCCACCCAAACGCAATACCATATACCCAATGGTACCAGCGAGTATGGAATTGAGGAGCAGTGAAAAAACTAGGGTATTGCGCATGGTATAGGTGATTTGTGTTGGGTTTGGGTGATCGAAGCCCCCCAAACCCACACTTTATTTTATTTATACGTAAAGGCTACCATTCAATACATTACGCGAAATAACAATGCGCTGTACTTCCGAAGTACCTTCATAGATTTGAGTGATTTTAGCATCGCGCATGAGGCGTTCTACATGGTATTCTTTTACAAAACCATAACCGCCATGGATTTGAACAGCTTCTACGCTGTGCTTCATAGCGGCACTGGAGGCAAATAATTTGGCCATAGCAGCGGCTTGGTCGTAATCGGCATGTTGATCTTTGAGGACGGCTGCGCGATAAACCAAAAGTCGAGCCGCTTCAATATCCGTAGCCATATCAGCAATTTTGAATGAAATGGCTTGGTGTTGACTAATTGGTTTTCCAAATGCCTCGCGTTGTTTGGCATACGCTACCGATAACTCGAAAGCACCAGCAGCAATACCCAATGCTTGGGAAGCGATACCGATACGTCCGCCGGATAAGGTTTTCATGGCAAATTTAAAACCAAAGCCGTCTTCACCGATCCGATTTTCTTTTGGCACTTTTACATCCGAGTACATGATAGTATGTGTATCGGAAGAGCGGATACCCAATTTGTCTTCTTTTGCACCTATGGTAACGCCGGCCCAATCGGCTTCTACGATGAGGCAATTAATACCTCTATGGCCTTTATCGACATGGGTTTGCGCCATTACGAGATGTACGTGTGAGGTACCTCCATTGGTGATCCAGTTTTTTGTACCATTGAGTAGATAGTAATCACCCATATCCTCCGCAGTAGTGCGTTGAGAGGTGGCGTCGCTGCCTGCTTCGGGTTCGGATAGACAGAAAGATCCAATCCATTGACCTGTTGCTAACTTGGGTAGGTACTTTCGCTTTTGTTCTTCTGTACCAAATGTCTCAATACCCCAACATACGAGGGAATTATTGACCGACATAATAACAGAGCAGGAGTTATCTACCTTAGAAATTTCTTCCATAGCAATAACATAAGAGAGAGTATCCATACCTCCGCCGCCGTATTCGGGGCTGACCATCATACCCAAGAAGCCTAATTCGGCCATTTTCTTAATTTCCTCTGTTGGGTATAACATTTTAGAATCGCGCTCAATAACCCCTGGTTTGAGGTCATTTTGAGCAAATTGACGTGCCGCTTCTCGAACGGCTAGATGTTCTTCTGTGAGTTGGAACATGGTTGAGGGCTGTAGTTAATGTAAAAATGGTTGCAAAAGTACGCCAATATACGTGGCATATATGCGGATCTGATTTATTTTTTTGAGCAAAGAAAAGCAGATCGAAATTTGTTAGCGAAACCACGTTGTATTCCTTACTAACAAAGATTATACCTAGTTTGGAAATAGTATCCGAATTGAACGAAATGAACATAGATTCAAACGAAATCTACCGTTTATAAGTCTATTGATACCGCAAAAAAAGAGGCATATAAACCGCAGCACTATATTAACTCCTTATAATAGTGTGACTTTCGTAAAAATAATCGTTTAAAACTTCGATTCTAAAATACATTCATTTACGATATTCTATAACTGTACAAAATGAGAAGCAAAGACAATTCAAAAGAAATAGTAATTCTTAACACAGCATTATCTATGGTCAACATCGTAGGGCTTTCGGGCTTGAAGATGAGTGATTTGGCTAAACAGGCTGGTCTTGCTACTGGTACTTTGTACATTTATTTTAAAAATAAAGAAGCTATTATTAAAAGGCTTTTTGCATATATCGTGGAGCAGGTTACGCTGGATGTAATGCAAAATATCACACCTAGTATTTCATCAAAAGAGAAAATTCGCCATGTGTGTCTCAACTATTTATATGAATTGATCGCCTACCCCGACTATAAAGTATTTGTTGAACAATTCTTCCGTTCGCCCTATTCCAAGCAAGAAGACATGGAAATGCTCTCTGTTTCTACCTATTTAGAACCCGTTATTGATTTGATTAAAGAAGGATCAGAACAAGGTATTATTAAAAAAACTGACCCCTGCCTATTGATTGGCTTGTGCCGCGGTGGCTTAGAGAACTATGCGCAACAATTGATCAATACCGGTAAAGCAGCGAGTGATATAGATTTTGAAGTAGTATTTGAATTTATCTGGGATGGGATTTCCATACATCAAAAGCAGTAAGCAGATCCATTTCGGCTAGTAAATCTAAAAAATCTGTGTTGGGTTGAGCAACTAGTAACAATGATTTTTCTAATTTTGGATGCGGTAATTGCAATCGAACTGCATGCAGCATTATCCTGCCTTTTTTCCCATTTTCACGAAACCATTTATTTATTTTAACATCGCCATGTCGCGTATCATTAATAATTGGGTGGCGTAAGTGGGCAAAATGCTTACGTATTTGCTGCCTACGCCCAGTTTCGGGGTATATTTCCATCAATGAAAACCTTGCAGTTGCATACCTCAGCCCAATAGCCCACGGTTGGTCTGATTCACCTATCCATTTGTACCTTGTTTGCGCTTCTTGTGGCTCGTGTTTACCTGTTTCCGGATCAGTTAATGGATAATCGATGGTGCCTTCCCGCTCTTTAAAATGACCGCGCACCACAGCAAGATATTGTTTTTCCCATTTAAAATCCATCAATTGTATGCCCAACCAACTCGCTATTTCGGGGCTTTTAGCAAAAACCAATACCCCTGAAGTGGCTCTATCCAGACGGTGCGTCGGGTAAATATGAGTGCCACCCAATTGATCCCGAAGCAATTGCAACACAAATACTGTATCTTCACTCAATCGTGTACGATGGACTAATATCCCTGGAGGTTTATTAATTGCCACCAAATATTCATCTTCGTAGAGAATTTCAAACCCTTCTTCCATCATGTTTATTCTTTTATCGTTCCTAAATGCATTTTTTAAATACCTTTACGTCGTTATTTATGTTTAAATACTTAATAAAAAGGCTAATTATTGCCATACCGACCCTTTTTCTGATTTCGGTCATTGTGTTCCTGATGGGGCAATACATCACCGATGATCCAATGGCGGCACACGGTGGGCAATCTTTTTCAGGGGCAACCAATGATCCCGATGCTGAAAGTGCCTACTTAATGCAACAAGCGCATCATTTGCATATGGACAAACCCAATTTCTATTGTGCGATTGGTTTAACTTGTCTGCCAGATACCCTTTACAAGATTCAACCAGTTTGGCGCAAAAATAAGATGAAAAAACTGGCTTTGCAATGTGGCGACTGGATTCGGGTAAAAGAATATGAAACACAACTGGCCGCGTCCATTCGATGGATAGAAGCATTGCCCGATGCTCTGCTCCAACGCACCGAGGTAAACAAGACCATTAGTTTGCTAAAAACAGCAACTAATCCGGTTAAATGTACCCAATTAATAAATGAATTACCATCCGGAGCCCCCATAGATAGTCTAAAAAGTAGCCTAATTCATATTTATCCTACCAGCGGTTGGGGTATCCCTACGTTGCATTGGTATGGACTCAATAACCAATACCACGATTGGTTAACGGGGAAATATGCAAGGGAAAATAATTCCCCTTGGAAAAAAATCTATTATCCTCTACGGGTTACTATATTTATTAAAATAATGGCCTTGCTCTTAGCATTCGGGGTGGCAATACCTATTGGGCTTTTGCTGGGCAACCGACCCAAATGGGATAAATTCAGCAAACATTTACTTGTTTTGCTCTATGTTTCTCCTGTTATTTTGATCGGCTGTGTATTGCGGTATCTATTTGCTACCCCAGGCCAAGGCTGGTTCTCTCCGTTTATTGGAGGTGTAGGCACTTCAGTCTATAATACAGAGGTATCATCGTTTGGGACTTGGATTATGGCGAATAAAGGGCGACTTTTGTTGCCTATTATTACGGTAAGTATGCATACATTGGCTTTTATCGCACTTCAGATGCGATCTGGCGTTATTGCAGTAGCCCAACAAGATTTTATTCGGACAGCACAGGCCAAAGGACTTCCCAATCGGAACATTCTTTGGCGGCATATTTTCCCAAATGCGCTATTTCCGATCGTTGTACTCTTTGGCAATGTACTACCTAGCGTACTTAGTGGTGCCGTATTAGTAGAACTTATTTTCAATATCAACGGTTTGGGTCATGCTACTTACGAGGCTATACTTAATCAAGATTTCCAAGTACTGATGACCATCGTTTTACTCACAGCAACAGTAACGATCATTGGTAGCCTTATTGCGGATTTATTGCTTTCTTGGCTAGATCCAAGGGTGAGGATTTTGTAAGGAGCGCGAACAACGATGGAAACAATAGGTTCCGTTTTTGTCATTTTTATCCAAATATTTCATAACATCTTTTTCAAATGTCTAATCTCCAAATCACAGTCATTTCCGCAGGTGCTGGTAGCGGTAAAACCTACACTTTAACCGGACGAATGCTCGAAATGCTTTCAAAAGGAGTTCGTCCATCTGCTATTATTGCCACCACTTTTACCAAAAAAGCGGCAGCAGAACTACAAGAACGCGTCCGTGCGCGCCTGCTAGAAGAAGGTAACAGTGAGGCGGCCAACGAACTAGGCAGTGCGCTGATCGGTACTGTGCATAGTATTGGTGTGAAATTACTACAACGATTTGCTTTTGAAGCAGGGGTATCACCACTCGTTGAGATTATCGCGGATGGCGATGAACAACGGCTTTTTAATGAGTCATTATCACAGATTTTGACCAACGAGCGCACCGATCTTATGAACCAATTGGCGGAAAGACTAGGGTTATCGAAAAAAGCATATAGTACCGTACCTTACGACTGGCGCGATCCTATCCGAAAAATTACGGATGTAGCCCGCGCCAATAATTTTTCTAAAGAGGTATTAGAAAAAAGCAAACAAAAATCATGGGAAACATTTGCGGCATTTCTACCGCCAGTTGCTAATATTTCGACAACAACACTATATAATCGCTTAATTTCGGCATTGGAGCAAACAGTTGCTGCCCTACAAGCCAATGAACTAGACAGCACCAAAGTTACCAAAGACGCTATCATTACTTTTCAGCAAATGGAAACCGAACTCAAATGGCGCGGCGAATTGAATTGGCATGAGTGGGTAAAACTGGGTAAAACAAACGTTGGTGCTAAGAGTCGTGATCTGCTGGAAAACTTACAGACAACAGTAGCCTTACACTTAGAATCGCCTGATTTTCAAAATGATATAAAAAACTTTATCGCCTTAGTTTTTGATATTGCGACTGATGCGCTCTCCGAATACGAGCAATATAAGCAGAAGCGTGGCTTGATCGATTATACCGATATGGAGACCTATATCAGTAAATTATTGCGCGTGGAGTCGGTACGAGATACCTTGCGCAATGAACTGGATTTGCTGTTGGTAGATGAGTTTCAGGATACTTCGCCCATTCAATTGGATATTTTTCTCCAGCTCAGCCAAATTGCAAAGCACTCTATTTGGGTAGGCGATCCTAAGCAAAGTATTTATGGTTTTAGAGGTGCCGAACCCGCTTTGATGCAGGCCATTATCGATGCAACTGGCGGAGTAAAATCAGAAAATATCCTTAAAAAAAGTTGGCGTAGCCGCCCCGATATTGTAGCAGCAGTGAATGCTATTTTTGTGAAAGCGTTTGATCATACTCCAATGGAGCAGGTTGTCCTAGAACCAGCGTTCTCCGAATCTGATGATAGCAAATTTTGGGAGCAGCATGATCCAGCTGTATTAAATCAGCATTCGGCTTTAATTCATTGGCATTTTATTAGCCAGATAGATGAAAAAAAAGTACCCAAAATGCCTTGGATTGAACAGTGCATTGCCCATCAAATCAAAGTATTACTGGAAAGGAAGATACTTGTATTTGATAAAAGTCGTAAAAAAGCACGTCCTGTTGAACCGGGTGATATCGCTGTCTTATGCCGAAATAATGCGGGGTGTAAGCACGTTGCGGAAGCATTGCATAATGCTGGATTAAAAGCAGGTATTTCTCGAACGGGTTTGCTCGAAACCCCTGAAATAAAACTTATTTTGGCATGGCTCAAACGTTTGGTTAATCCTAACGACCGCCTAAGTGCTGCCGAAATCAAACTCATTGGAGGTACAACAACACTGGAAACACTCCTGCTTCAATTATCGGAAGCCGCACCTGAATTAAAGTGGGCTGCATTGGATATTCCACCGCCTGGTGCCGACCTGCACACACGTTCCGCTGCCGAAGCATTGGATTTACTGATTTCTGAAACCAACTTACGCCGTACTGCTGCAAGTTTGGGCAATGCGATCCAACGCTTAGACAATATTGAAGTCCTCCGACGGTACGCTACTGAATATGAATCTGCTTGTAATAGATTACACACGGCTTCTACTATTGGCGGTTTTCTGCTCTGGCTCAATCAATTATCCGAAGCACAAAAAGATTACCAAGGCAGTGGCGAAAGTGCGGATACCGTAAATGTGCTTACTTATCACCGGAGTAAAGGATTGGAATACCCTATTTGTATTTGCCATAATCTCGATCAAAATTTGAAGGAAAATGTGTGGGGTATCAACCTCGTATCAGAAGCCGCTCCTAATCTTGATAATATCCTTGCTGGGCGATGGTTACGCTTTTGGGTAAATCCTTACGCAGATCAAAAAACAAATACGTTCCTCGAAGAACAGGTAAAACAAAGTGAAGCATTTGGGATCGCTACTCGGCAGGCATTGGACGAAGAGGCTCGACTATTATATGTAGGTCTTACCCGTGCACGCGACTATTTGATATTTCCAACCAGTAAAAAAGGAACCCCATGGCTCAATCGCGTATTTTCGCATGGAAATGAGGCCGCCACTACCCTCCAAGACGATAATGAAGAAACGCCTTTTTTTACTTCCAATGGCCGCGTTTTATATACTCATTTGGAACAAATTTATCAACCAATTGACATTGGTACTTCTTTTGTTCAAGAACCTTTATTCCCTTTCCATGCCCCTCATAAAGGAAAACAATACCAAGAAACCTATCGGATTAACGCCCATACAGAGGCCATTCCCAATGGCGCAAACTGGCAACTAGGCCAATCTATCACTTTTGCTCCTCGTTTGGAAACTGCATTAGCCGTAGATAGTACTATCATCGCATTATGTAATGCGATCCAACCAGCAGATCCAACGCTCGCCAAACACCAAGTTAACATTCGGCAATTGGAAATTAATCCGTTATTATTAACCGCACAAGTACAATCCTTTCATACTTGGCTACAGCAACAATTCGCGCCCGCTACTATTCAAAAATCAGTTCCACTTCAATGGACATTTCAAGGACGTTTACTGGAATTAAATATTGATTTTTTATTAAAAATAGATGATAACCAATGGGCTATTGTGCAACACTTTCCTATCAATAATGTAAAGTTTAATATTAAAAATGCGGGGCAATCTATGTTCACTACTTTGGGATGGGTGCGCGCTGCACTACTTGACCTATATCCATCGGTACAAATTTCCTTTTGGGGCGTATCTGTAATAGAAGGAGAGGCTGTACCATTTTTAGTATAGAGAGTCCTAGTTTAATAATAAAAAAAGCGGTGCGTTCAGGGTTTTACCCCCGACGCGCCGCTTTTTTTATTAAATTTCTAATCCTCTTTTTCGGTATTTGAAGATTGGGGCACAAAGGCCCCAATCCCTAATATCGAATCGTTGAATCAACGAATATTACTTCATTTGGATCATTTGCTTCACGCCACTGTCCGTTGAAGTTTCCACTTTGTAGTACAGCGCTTCGACTACGCTCAGCGACCCGACTACGCTCAGCGACCCGACTACGCTCAGCGAACCAACCTTACGATCAATTGTGAATGCATTGTATCCCTTGCCAAAGTCGCCAGTAGCGGTATAAACCGTGCGACCTGTAGCGTCATATACTGTCAATGTTGCTGCTGTTGCAGATGGTAAGTAGAAACCGATCTGTGTCTTCGCTACCCAGGGGTTTGGTGTATGTTGGTACACCTCGAATGCTTGACCTGTAACTCCTGTTGAACCACCGTTGTTGAAGCGTAAACCAACACCCATCTTCTCAGTACCTGTGAAGGCAACTGCACGTGTGATGCGGCTAGATACACTCAACATTTGGCTCAATTTACCACCTTTCGTTGCGCGGAAGGTTACTGC
>JBEAVK010000216.1:0-3074 GCA_041160955.1 Bacteroidota bacterium | reverse complement strand
ACCAGAAATAGCATTTTTTTTCCCGATAAAGGCTGGCTCGTGGAGGGCGTTTTATACACCGAATCCAAGCAAACGGGCAGTCAATTCAAGTACAATCGTATTTCCGTGGATGCTGCTAAATACTACTCCGTGGGCAGGTCGGGGGTCTTGGCACTCAATGCGGCTTCGGTGTTATCGTTTGGTAATGTGCCGTTTCACCAAATGCCTGTGATTGGGGGGACAAAGCGTATGAGGGGCTATTTTGAAGGAAAATACCGCGACAATCACCTATTATTGCTACAAACGGAGTTTCGACAGCCGTTGTTTTGGCGATTTGGCGTGGTGGCTTTTGGCGGATTGGGTATGGTGGGTGCAGATTTTCAGTCGCTTGCTGTGCAAAACACTAGGTATAATTATGGGGCGGGTATCCGTTTTTTATTGGACAAAGCACAAAAGATCAATATACGCGCCGATTATGGTCGCGGGTACAAATCCAGTGGATTTTATTTGACTTTTGGGGAGGCGTTTTAGCGAAAGTATTGCATTGGAGACGGTGAGCGGAGATTTTTTTTTAGGAAACAGTAGCACGCGCTCGTTGGTCACAATAATTTACCCACAATGAACCTTGGAAGGAAAAGCAGCCACTACAAAATTGTCGGGGTTAGGGGTATCGCCCCGACAATATCCTAATATCCGATAAATAATCGCTTGGAATTGGAGTAGCGGGCAAAGAGGTATAATTTTGTACGAAATTTCACCCATACCGCTTAAAATTTAGGTAAAGACAGTATGCAAGATGCTAAATAACGATAAAAGTGGTATTTATTTTTCTGCCATTTTTAAGGAGTAAGGCCGCGAGATAGACGCCACTGGACAAATCTTTTATGTCGATCGTAGTTGATGTAAGATGAGTTAACGTTTTTACACTTCGTCCCAAATGGTCAAAAACGGTAATGGATAACAAGTCTTCCTCCAGCCCCTTGATCGTTATCTGCTCGCGGGCAGGATTGGGATATAGCGTAATTTTTTCATTCTTTGGCTTGTTCATCGTTGAGGTAGGTAAGCAGTCACCAGTAGAATATAGCACTTGCGAACTATCCCTGTAACACTGTAAATCAGACCAACAATCAAATGAAAATGTATAATCGGGATTCATAGCGCCATCGGTGCCACCTATGCCTTCAATCCAATAGGTAGTATAAGAATTGGGATAACCAATTTTATGTAATTTTAACCTTTTACGCTTCGTTCCATTCGCGAGTGCAATAGAGTCGATCTCTGTTACCTCCAATTGGCCTTCGCTAACACCGACATAAACGACCTCTCCTACTTGGGCTGTAAAATCATACGCTAAATACGGCGCGCCAAATCCAAGATCGTCGGACCAAAAGTAAACTTGCCCATTTGCTTCTTTAAAATATTTTGGATCGTTGAACGATGGCGGCTTATCAAACAATAATTCATGGTAGGCCTCTCCATCAAGAACGGTAATAATGGAATCAAAGTGACATTTGGTAATAGAGCAATCTGTCATTCCAAGTGAATAGCAACACTCACTGATGCGCCACTCTTTTGTGAAATCGATCATCTGCTGGCCAATACAACAATTAAAGGCGAGCAAAGAGATAAATGGTATAAAAATTAGTTTTTTCATTGTCTTGTATATTTATAACTTGTTGTAAAAAGTACAAATATACAAGTAAAAAAAGACAACTATTCTACTCCCAAGTGAATACATGGCGCATTTGCCAATACTGTCATTTTGGATGAATAATTAGTCTGGTTTTCATGCTTTATTACTATTATATCACGCAAGCAGGTCATTTTTTCAATTGTTGTTTTAATTCCTCTATTTGTTTTAGCAATGCTTCATTTTTCTGTCTTTCATTTTCAGCATTTTGCTTTTCATTTTCAGCCCTCTGTCTTTCATTTTCAGCATTTTGCTTTTCTATTAAAATTTCAAGATCTTTTTCCGCAATTATTTTATCTTTTTTACCTAGCGCACGCTCAAATATCCCGTCGATCTCGTCTTCTAAGTCCATCCTGTTGCGCATCTCCTCGCTGGCAATGGCTCTGCCTAATCTATCCACCATTTTCCTGACCAATGGCTCGCTTACATCTCCTTGAAAATCCAGTTGATGTTCGTCATCTGTCAGATATTCAGGGCTAAATACTTGTAATACGCGTTCCAATTGTGTCCTTGATTTTCCTGCCAACAACCTTACTTGTATCAAATAGGAATCATGTGAGAGTAATTCCACAAACTCTTCTTTAACGTCTAATACTTCTTGAGTAATGACATCCCAATACGCTCTATTGATCTTTACAACGCTTCGATCAATATTATCTAACGGGAATCCTAAAAAGTAAATAGTTATAATGGGTAATGGACGTTTTTCTAATACCCCTTCTTCTGTTGGAACCTCATCCTCTTTTTTGTAATTATCTGCCAAATAACGCCTAAAACGCATCACATCTAGTAACTGTTTGGCTTTCTGTAATTCGATCAACGTTTTTTTAAATTCACCTGTGTTGGTTTTGATGACAGCTTTAAAATCAAAACGTAGTATATTAATATTGTTCCCCCTCAGTTCTGCAGCGGTTTCTTGGGGTTTTACTTCTATGCTAACAATTTCTTCTCCCAAGATCATTGAAAGTAGTTCCCTCGCTATTTCTAAATCTTCTAAAAGATACTTGAATACGACATCATATATTGGGTTTGCTATTATCATATTTTTTTAAAATTCTAGGACAAAAGTACGGCTTTTTTTACTTTTGTGGTTGTCTTTTTTGTTTTTACAAACAATTAGTTTATTGTGTTTTTAAAGTCAACAGGAGCATCTACGCTGTTTGCTGCAGCGTTGGGTCTGCGCAAAATAGGCATAGGAATGAAATTTAATAAATTAATATTTAAAATTGAATAATGTTAAATGCTAAACGTCCAATTTTAAATGTTAATTTGTTTAAGTACCAATGAATTGCAATTGTTAAAACCGCGTAAACAACTCCGTAAACTCGTCCTTTTTGATCCTCGAAACAGGAATATTGACTTTATTTGGCATCACTACATAGCCGCCATCGCCACGGATATAACT
>JBEAVK010000181.1:0-28615 GCA_041160955.1 Bacteroidota bacterium | reverse complement strand
TTTGAAGAAAGAAAGGACGCACCATTTCTTGTTCATCAGCAGTGAGTACTTTGTCGATATTACTCAAGTTTTGCTGTATTGTTTTGGATATACTAACCATATACGTTATTGTTGATTGTATGACAAAAAAATAGGACTTATCTGTTTTAAATTTCGTTGCAAAAATAATGACTTTTTTCCAGTTTTCCCGCAAGTATTTTTCATCACGGCTATATTTTAGTGCTAATAATACATTCCTCAAAGCAAAAAACTTCAAATTTTCAATCGTTTCCTCTGTCAACAGCGCAGTATCCAATATGAGGTAGTTGAACGAGGGAACAAACTGTAATAGATCCTCTGGCACATTTGGGAATAGCGTTATCGGCGATTCTTTGAACACTGGTGTACTACCATGCGCAATCAAAATTGGAATAGACAATGTCAACGCTCTACCCTGTTTCCGATCTTCGACCCACACATTCGTTATATAACGATTAAATTGCTCATAGGTTGGTACCACACCATCGCTTTTATGCTCAAATAGTAGGCAAATCCTACATGGTTGTTCTGTCTTGGTTTGCCCCTCGTAACAAACATCGGCCAAGTTGATCTGTAATTGCTCATTGATAAACGAGGCATTGGTCAACTTGATCGTCCGCAGATCCAAAAGGGCAAATATATGTTTCGGCAGTACAAGTTCAATAATTTGCATCACAATAACCCTCGACTGGAGCATTGCCCTAACGTACTTGTCGTGTGGTTGATGAATAAAATGATTGATATCAAGTGATTCAGGTTGCTTTCTCTTTTTTTTCTTTGACATGATGGGGCAAAGTTAAAAAGGATTTTTTAAAACAAAACAATTTGTTTTTATTTTTTTTTAAAAAAACTTGAAATGTTTTGAATAATTGCTCAAATATTACCCTTTACCCTTATTGCACCACCAAACGCCTCACTGCTCTCAATCCACCCACCCTTCCGGTCGTATCAATGTCCGCGTTGCACTTTCCACACATCCGGCCTGCGCTAAAGGTGTAGGAGTCCAAGGTATCAAATCGGCGGTTGATTTTCGCGTCGCACCCGGAATACTTTGTTGCATATTGATAATCAATATTTTATATCGACTAGAAAACACACTAAATACCCCTAAAATTTGTTCCGATGGATCATCCACATTCTTTACATTAGGATTGAGTTTGGTCTGTGCTGGCACATCAAAAATAGAACCGGAACCCTGCGTTTGTGTTTCTAATGATTTTTGATAAGCAAAAACCGACGGCGTAAGCGAACGCTGCTCCACACGAAGATAATACCGCTGCGGTGGTGTTGAATAAGGCACTCTAATCACTTTTTTGGCAATGGATGCGCCATCGCGGAGTAAATCAGACTGAACAATTACCCTTGGATTGGGATAAATCCCCCAACAATCATACGGAGTACAGGGAATTTTATACACTATATTATTTATCGTTTCAAATGCGCATGCTTCGGTACGCTCATAATGCACCCAATCCCACTGATAGAAATTTTCCTCATTGGGCTTATCCTGAAAATGTGCATACACATCAAATCCATCATACAATAAATCATCGGGGCTGCGGAATGCCTCTCTGGCATAATTTGGAGTCAGTGAATCAATTTCGGGACAAGCACGCATAGTCTCCTTTTCCGATACATACGATTGGCCGTCGGCAGTTACAAATAATTGGTAGGTCTCCCCTATTACCCCTTTAAAATCATAGTCTTTTACACCGCTCGGATCAAAAAAATAGCGATTGCCCTGACTATCCTCCACATAGGCCGTAGCTGCTGGTGGCAACGGAAATATATACCCACCACGGGGCGATAACTCTGAAAGCGTGTAAGACACCGATACACGACCATATTGATCCGTAAGATCGGCATTAATGACCAAAAATTGCTGGAGATCAGGCAATTTTGATTTCTTTACTGGATATTGGCAATTAGCCCCTAAAATAACAACAAAAGCAAAAAATATAATAGATTTAGACATGTTTTTAGATTTCAAAATTCCAAGTTATTGAAAAAATAGGTGTCGGGAATACGCTTACTTTAAAGGGCTTAAAAGTACTCAGTTTAGGGTCGAAAAAATAAGAAAAGGCATTTTTTCGGCCATAGATATTGTAAAAAGTGACTACCCAGGAACTTTCTACTTTTTGCTTTTTCATGGTAGGATTGGTGATCGTCCACGAAAAATCAAGGCGATGATAATCTGCTATCCTAGCATTGTTACGATCAATAAAAATCGGTACAATATCGTAGTCTCCTCTAAAAAATCCAACCGGAGCAGTATAGGGTCTTCCGGTGCTATACGTAAAAGTAAACGAAGCAGAATTATGTTTTTCTGCTTGAAAACTAATTAAAACATTCAAAGTATGCGGCTTATCAATATTAGAAGCAAACCAATTACTGCGGTTTAGTTGCTGTATCGCGGGGTAATCACCCGTAATTTTTTGAAGGCTTCTGGCGTAGGTATAACTCATCCAGCCCGTCATTAATCCCTTTTTTTTATTGACGAACAACTCCGCTCCATAAGCCCTAGCCGCACCTTTGAGCAACTGGGTTTCTACCAATGGGTTAATATTCAAATCGGCACCGTTTACATAGTCAAAAATATCCGTTTGATTGCGAAAATAAGATTCTACTGACCATTCCCAATGTCTGTTTTTGGTATCCCGAAAATACCCAATAGATACCAAATCGCTTTGTGTAGGCTTTATATAGCGGTTGGCGGTTTTCCAGCGGACATTGGGTAGCGGGGTACTCGTATTTGCAATCATCTGCAAAAATTGATTCATGCGGTTATAACCCATTTTGATGGATGCTAGGTCACCTATTTTATAACGTATGGCCAACCGTGGCTCAAACCGCAAAAACTGTGATTCATATCGCCCTTTACCAATCTCTAAATTGGAAAGCACCGATGTGACGGATCTGGGTTGTTCTGGATCAAAAATAGGCATAGTATAAGCCCCCATATTCCAGTATTGCACCAATCGTCCACCAATATCTACCAATAATCGCTCATGAATGGCATATTCATCCGAAAAAAACAAGGCAGTCTCCCAAGCCTGTTCTTTTTGCAAAAACGCCGATTGTACCAATGAGCCGGGTTGAGGAATCAGTTGAGCAGGGCGATTATCATAACGAACGATCCCTATCCCTGTATTGATCCTATGTTTTTCAGATGGAATCCAAGTTGCTTCTACTTTTGCATTGTGATTGAACAAGCGTGTATCGTAATCAAACCCCGCTTGTAGTTCGGTTGCTGAGGTACTGGTAAAATAATCAGTTCGAGCCAATACGGTATTCAAATTGAACCGTTCAGAAAAGAAATGATTCCAGCGCGCCGCTATGCTCCGATGTCCATATTTCATTGTAGCCAATCGTGGAGTAATACCTGCAATACTAAAAAGATTGTCTATATTATACCGATCATAACTATTATAGGATGTGATTGAAACATGATCGCGAGCAGTAGGCCTCCACACCAGTTTATTAGCAAAATCGTAAAAAATAGGATTGACGTTTGGGATACGATTGTCGCTAAATGTACCGACAAAAGCTTTGTTATAAAATTGGATAAGGTAATCGGTATAAGAAAACCGTGCCGATGTCATCCACGATAATTTATCTTTAATAAGCGGCGTTTCAAGATGCAAACGATTGGATATCAAACCAATACCACCTAACAACTTACGACTATCCAAACTGGGTTCAGTTAATTTCACATCCAATACACCTGCCGTTCGTCCTCCATACCTTGCCGGAACAGATCCTTTATAAACCTGCATTTCACGAATAGCATCGTTGGGGAAAAGCGAAAACAAGCCCAACAAATGGGTAGGATTATAAATCGGCATATTATCCAAAAGAATCAGGTTTTGATCTACCGCTCCACCACGAATATTGATGCCATTAGCCCCCTCCCCTACTGACGAGATACCGGGCAGGCTCTGCAACCCACGCAAAATATCCACTTCGCCAGCCGCAGGAGTGATCTTTTTTACGGCTTTCATACTCAATACACTTACGCCCAAAGCGGGCGTTTCAAGGGTGCGTACATTCCCCTGCGAAGTAATCACCACTTCCTCCATTTGTGTACTGATATTTTCCATTTCAACGGCATACAATTCATCGCCGGTAATGGTTACCCGCCTCGAAAAAGGCTTAAATCCAAGTCGAAAAAAACGCAACGTATGCTCCTCACAGGTCACTAATAACCGAACAAGCCCCGCTGTATCGGTAAACAAACCTGTATCTGTGCCATCCAATTTAAAAGAAACACCTTCCAGCGGTTCCAATGTTTGTGCATCTACAACTTTGGCATATACATAGCACGGAGCGGATTGCGCGTGTAGTAACATTGGGCTACATATTGCGCTAAAAATAACCGCCAATAGCCGACTCAAATAAATGGGCATACGTTAATAATTCGTTGTTTAAAATATTATCCTCTTGCAAAATAAGTCCATTACTCTCCTATCTGATAGTGGGCTAATACTTTAGCAATTTTGCCCTGATCAAATTTTTTATACGTGGCTAAGGCCACGCAAATATCAAGTTCTGGCAACGAAGATTTGTACTCGCTCAGCAAAGGTAGCGAAATAGTTTTGGTGGATGAAATAAGATTCAAATGAGCGGGCACTATGCCTATACCATGACCCAATGCTACTAAATGTTGTATCCATTCGTAGGAATTGACTTCTTGAACAATTTCCCTTTTCAAACCTACACCCTTAAAAAAAGCCTCTACCTTATCATACATCGGGTTTACTTGGCGCTTCAACTCGATCCATTGCTCCCCTTCTAATTGATCTACAGTTATAGCAGATGCAAAGGATAAAGGATGGTTGGAGGATAAAAGAATATTAGAAGGAGAATTGAACAAAGTCACTGTATTCAGATCGGGTAGATGATCGGAAGACAAAACAATACCCATATCAATGATTTCGCTCATCAATTCATCCTCTACGGAATGTATTGATGGTAGTTCGATTATTTTCAATACAATATTTGGATAGTGCAACCTAAAAAGTTGAATTAATTTAGTAATAACGAGGGGGTCTACTAGTCTAGGAAAACCAAGTTTAAGTATATTTGATTGACTGCCAATTCTTTGCACCGTAGATACTGAGCGTTGGCATAACAGAATAATATTCTTCGCATCCGACAAAAGAGCCTGTCCTGCTTCTGTTAATTCAACTTTATGCTGGTGGTTTCGTTTGTTCCTAAAAAACAAATCAGTACCTAATTCATTTTCCAATAGCTGAATTTGCTGACTTAATGCCGATTGCGATACAAATAATTTTTTTGCAGCATTGCCAAAATGCAACTCTTCTGCTACTCCTATAAAGTATTTTAACTGACGTATCTCCATTCCGCAAAGATAATCAGTTTTTCTTATTACCTAATAAGAAATTAATGTTTTATAATTAAATACCGTTTCAGACATTTACGACCGGATTTAATTTTCAATACCATAATTCTCACTTATTAATTTATTTATTTACTAAATCGTTCTATTTGATGAAACGAAGCATTTACAGATTACTCCAGCCATGCTTAACAGTATTAATACTGCTTTGCTTTGGCGCGGTCTCACTTTCTGCACAACGTGTTGTGCGTGGTAAAGTGAGCGACGAATTTGGAGGTGTCCCTGGCGCTACTGTTGTAGAGATGGGCACTAACAATGGCACAGTCACCGATGTTAATGGTGATTTCTCTCTTAAACTTACAGGTGCTGCACCTGTAATAAAAATTTCAGCAACGGGTTATGTCGGTGTTGAACTCGACGCAACGACTCAAAATGCGTTCAATGTAACATTGACAGCTAATGACAACGTACTCGACGAGTTCATCATCACTGGTTATACCGTGGATACCCGCAAACAAACAACCAGCGCGGTAGCTACTGTAAAAACTAGGGACTTGACCGCGGTACCAACTGGTAATGTGGAGCAGCAATTGCAAGGTCGTGTGAGCGGTCTTACAGTGATCTCCAATGGCCAACCAGGTACTACTTCACAAGTACGTATTCGTGGTTTTGGTTCGTTTACAAACAACCAACCTCTATACGTTGTGGACGGTGTACCTACTCAAAACATCAGTTTTTTAACACCTGATGATATTGAGAACACCACTGTAATGAAAGATGCCTCTTCGGCCTCTATCTATGGTGCACGTGCTGCTGGTGGTGTAATTGCTATCACCACTAAGCATGGTTCCAAAAAAGCGCAACCACTCAAAGTGAGCTACGATGTATTGTATGGTGTGACCGATCCGGGCCAAGGCCAAACAATGTTGACACCACAAGAGCAGGCAGACTGGACTTGGAAAGCCATCAAAAACGGCGGTGGTGTACCTACTAATCACAAACAGTACGGTTCTAACCCAGACAGAGCAGTTTTACCCGACTATATCAATGTAGGCGGACAAGGTGGTCTTTCTGCAAGCCAAGTAAATTTGGCAGAAGAGCAAAAGAAGTACAATGTAAACTTTGACAACGGTAATATCTACCAAATTGTTGAGGCGAACAAAGCAGGTACCGATTGGTACGGTGCGATTACTCGTAATGCACCAGTAATGCGCCATAACCTTGGCTTCTCTGGTTCTACGGATCATGCACGTTACTACCTCGGCCTTAGCTTACAAAACCAATCAGGTGTATTGAAGTATAATGACTTCAAACGTAACACCATACGCGCAAATATGGAATTTGATCTAGGCAAACACGCCCGTATCGGTCAAAACTTCCAATTTACACATTCGCAAGCATTGGGTTTGAGCGGCGGCTTCGGCGGTGTAAACGTAGCCCAAGACGAAAATGATATTTTGAGCGCGTTCCGTATGCCTTCTATTATCCCAGTTTATGATATAAATGGTGGATATGCAGGTACCGCAGCACCCGATTTTAACAACCCTCGTAATCCAGTAGCGGCACGCGATGGTCTCAAGGATAACAGATCAAACAACTATAGTGCATTTGGTAATGTATATGCTGAATATGACCTATTCGAAGGTTTAACAGCGCGTACCAGCTTAGGTGGCAATTATTATAATTTCTCTGGTTTTGGATACAACCGCCGTACTTACGAAAATTCCGAGAACAATGGTAGCTTCGGCTATAATGAATTCTATGGCAATGGTATCGACTGGGTAAATACCAATACATTGCAATACAAAAAGCAATTTGGACAAAGTAACCTAGAAGTATTGGCTGGTCAAGAATCATTGGTAGCAGGTACAGGTCGTAATACAAATACTTCGGGCTTGAACCCATTCTCTAATGACCCTGACTTTATCACGATCAATACGGTATCTAACGTAATAGCTCAAAGTTTCAACAACGATCCCGTATCCTATGCATCTGTATTTGGCCGTGCGCACTATTCTTTCAAAGATAAGTATTATGTAACAGGCGTAATACGTCGCGACGGTGCATCTGTTTTTGGACCAAATAACAAGTTTGGCGTATTCCCTGGAGTTTCTGCTGCTTGGCGCGTATCGGGAGAAGAATTTATGAAAGGTATGTCTTGGATCGACGATTTGAAGATCCGTGGTGGCTGGGGGCAAATGGGTAATTCTCAAATTCGCCCAACCAACCAATACAGCCTTTTTGCTTCTAATATTGGTAACTCTTTCTATGATATCAATGGTACTAATAATGCTGCTGCTGGTGGTTTCTACCAAAGTACAGTAGGTGATCCTAATGTAAGATGGGAAACAGCCACTACTTCTAATGTTGGTTTTGAAGCACTTTTATTGAAAGGAAAATGGGATCTTATTGTTGATTTTTGGCAGAGAAAAACCAGTGACCTTTTGTTCACAGTACCTCAATCTGATGTAGCAGGTCAATTTGCTGCTGCGCCTTTCCGCAATATCGCAGAAATGACTAACAAAGGTATTGATATGCAATTGGTGAACAAAGGTCGTTTCTCTAGCAAAGTTGGTTACGAATTGACCCTTACTGGTTCATTCTTGAAGAATAATGTTGACAAAATTACAGAAGGTCTTGATTATTTTGACGTATCCCCTGCTAGCAACCGCCTTGCAGGTACTATGGTACGTAACCAAGTAGGTACTTCTATCTCTGCTTTCTTTGGTTATCAAGTAGAAGGATTATTCCAAACTCAGGCTGAAATTGACGCACTTAATGCTGCTGCTCCTGTTAACACAAATGGTGATAAAATTTATCAAGAGGGTGCTGCTCCTGGCCGCTTCTACTTCGCCGACCTCAACGGTTTGGATGACAAAGGTAATCTTACTGGCAAACCTGATGGTAAAGTGGATGCTGCTGACCGTACTTATATCGGTAGCCCAGTTCCAAAATTCACTGGTGGTATCAACTTTAGAGTAACTGTTGGCGCGTTCGATGTGGAGACTTATATCTACACTTCTTATGGCAATAAGATCTTTAACTTGTCAAGATGGTTCACAGATTTCTACCCATCGTTCACAGGTGCGGCAGTAAGTGCAAGGGTAAAAGACTCTTGGTCTCCTGAAAATACAGATACTGACCTTCCAATCTTTGAAACAGCATCTAATTTTAGCACAAACACACAACCAAACTCATTTTATGTAGAAGATGGTTCGTATATCCGTATGCAAAACTTGTCTATTGGTTACAGCTTGCCAAAAAGCATAATGAGCAAAACAAAATTGAGCCGTGCGCGTGTTTATGCTTCAACCAATAATCTAATCACCCTCACCAGGTACAAAGGTCTCGATCCTTCCGTAGGTGGTGGTGCCGATACTAACTTCGGTATTGACGTAGGTAACTACCCAATCACACGCAGCGTAGTTGTTGGTCTTGGTGTTACGTTTTAAACATAATTCAAATCTTAATTGTAAAATCGTTTTTTTTTGACTCATTAGCTAAATCGTTTTTACAGTAAAATTTAAACATAAAAATATGAAATTTTATTCAAATAAATTTTTACTTGCAATAGGTACAGGCGCAGCACTCAGTATGAGCGTATTGTACGGTTGCAAAGATGACTTCTTGGAAATTTCGCCAAAAGCGGCATTGACCGAAGAAGTTTTAAGTTCCAAAAAGGGTCTTGATGGTCTTTTAATTGGTTGTTATAGCCCACTTACTGGCCTTGGTGCATGGTATGGTGGCTTTGGTAACTGGGTACATGGTTCTATCCTTGGCGGTGATGCCAACAAAGGTACCAATGCAGGTGACCAAGCCGTTGTGAATCCAGTACAACGTTTTGAAACATTGCCCAATAACGGCGCAGTAGCCGACAAATGGGGACGTACCTTTGAAGGTATTGCGCGTTGTAACACACTGCTTCGCTTAACGGCCTCTACTACTGATGCCACTGTAACAGCAGACGACAAAACGCGTATTACTGCTGAAGGACGTTTTTTGCGCGGTATTTACTATTTCGAACTCAAGCGCTCTTTTAACAAAGTGCCTTGGATCAGCGAAACTATGACCTACGACGAAGCGATCGCGGTACGCAATGCTGCTGATATCTTCCCAGAGATTGAAGCAGATTTCAAATATGCTATGGAAAACTTGCCAGCGACACAGGCGGCAGTTGGTCGTCCTAACAAATGGGCTGCTATGGCTTACCTTGCTAAAGCAAAATTGTACCAAGGCAAACACAGCGAAGCATTACCACTTTTCACCGATGCTATTAACAATGGTGTTACTTCTAAAGGCGAAAAGTATGGTCTTATGGCCAACTATGCTGATATCTTCAAAGCAGAGTTCGATAACAATAAAGAGTCTGTTTTTGCGGTTCAATCCTCTGTTAACTCTGGTAATACGAACAATTCTAACCACGAAAACGTATTGAATTTCCCTTACAATACAGGTTCTGATGGTCCTGCAGGTTGCTGCGGTTTCTTCCAACCTAGCTTTGAATTGGTGAATTCTTTCCGTACCGATGCAAATGGCCTTCCTTTGTTGGATGGTTCTTATAATGATCCAGCAAATGCAGTAAAAACCGATTTTGGTTTGAAATCAGCTGATCCATTTACACCAGATGATAACAACCTCGATCCTCGTCTTGACCACTCTGTAGGTCGTCGTGGTGTTCAGTATTTGGACTGGATTGCACACCCAGGTGATAACTGGATCCGTTCTCAGCCTTATGCTGGCCCTTACTCTCCTAAAAAGTTTGTGTTCTACAAAGCAACTCAAAATACTTTGACGGATGGTTCTTCATGGACACGCGGCTATACTGCAATCAATCAGCCTTTGATGCGCTTTGCTGACTTACTATTGATGGCTGCTGAATGCGAAGTAGAGGCTGGTAACCTTGAAACTGCACGCAATTATGTTAATCTAGTACGCGGACGCGCGGCTACACCAAGCTCTTGGGTGGTTACTGCTGGTTATACACCCAAATACACGATTGGACTATACAACGATCCTTGGACTGGCCAACAAGCTGCTGCTCGTACAGCAGTTCGTTTCGAGCGCAAACTCGAACTTTCTGGCGAAGGACACCGTTTCTATGATCTAGTACGCTGGGGTATCGCAGAACAAGCACTCAATGCTTACTTGGCTTATGATGGTGCTAGGCTTACAGATGCTTTGGGTGGTGCTAAATTTACCGCTGGCAAAAGTGAATACTACCCTATTCCACAAAGCCAGATTGATATTCATGGTGCAGATGTATTGTCTCAAAATCCTGGATATTAATTTCTTATAAATTAATTTATTTTTTCAAATAAATCATATTTACGGGGCTGTGTCTAGTACACAGCCCCGTTTTTTTTGATAGATTTTCTATCTACCTTACTAAGTTTTGCCTACATTTGCCCTATGAAGCACCTTATTATTCTCGCCTCCTTTTGTACACTATTTTTTGCCTGTAAAAAAGAAAATACCTTATTCCAACGGATAAAGGGTAATGAAACAGGTATTACATTCAATAATCAAATTACAGAAAATGATACCCTGAATATACTCAAAACCGAATTTATCTACAATGGCGGAGGGGTAGCCATCGGTGATCTGAACGGAGACGGATTACAAGATCTGTTCTACACCGGCAATCAGGTGGATAACAAATGCTACCTCAATAAAGGGAATCTCCAATTTGAAGATATTACCGATAAAGCAGGACTCGCAAAGCCCAATAAAGAACAGTGGAGCAGCGGTATCAATATACTCGATATAAATCTCGATGGAAAACCGGATATTTATGTCTGTAATACCTTCCGTGGCAACCCAATATTGCGCCGTAACTTATTGTATATCAATCAGGGCAACGACGCTGCTGGCTACCCATCCTTTAAAGAACTAGCAAACGAGTATGGCTTGGATAGTGATACGCATTCGCCCAATGCGCAGTTTTTTGACTACGACAATGATGGCGATTTCGACGTATTCTTATCCATCAACTTTATGGATCGCCCAAACCCAAACGCCTACCGCGAAAAGAAAACCGATGGTTCCGACCCTAATTGTGATAAACTCCTCCGCAATGATTGGGATACCAATCTAGGGCATCCGGTGTTCACTGATGTATCATTGTCAGCAGGACTTATTCACGATGGATACAGCCACAGCGCACTTGTTTCGGATTTTAATAAAGATGGTTGGCTCGATATTTATGTGGCAAATGATTACGTCACCAACGATTTAATGTATATCAACAACCAAAATGGCACTTTTACCAATCGTAT
Source organism: Bacteroidota bacterium (assembly GCA_041160955.1). Classification (GTDB taxonomy): domain Bacteria; phylum Bacteroidota; class Bacteroidia; order Chitinophagales; family Saprospiraceae; genus M3007. Next base: position 16,963 of record JBEAVK010000181.1, on the reverse strand, counting down.
CGCGGCCACAATGAAACACCAAGCAGCCTCTGCAATGGGTAGCGATATTGCTGATATTAATAACGACGGTCTGCTCGATATTTTTACCACCGAAATGCTCCCCTATTACAATAAACGCAAAAAATTGTTCCTCGGCCCTAATAATTACGCCGTTTATAAAAACAATGAGCAATACAATTATGAATACCAATACGGTCGGAATGTGATGCAACTCAACCAAGGGCTCAATTCCGAAACAGGTCTGCCCATTTACAGTGATGTATCGTTCCTTACCGGATTGCAAGAAACGGAATGGAGTTGGACACCGCTGATGGCCGATTACGACAATGATGGCGACCGCGATTTGTTTATCACCAATGGCTTCCCGCGTGATGTAACTGACCACGATTTTGGAAATTACCATGCCAGTTACGGCAATTTAATTACGCCTATGGATCTTCAGGATATGATTCCGCAGATCAAAGTACCCAAGTTTATGTTCCGCAACGAGGGTAATTTACAGTTTTCCGACCAATCCAAATCTTGGGGTGTAGCAATTCCGGCCTTCTCCAACGGTGCGGCTTATGGCGACTTGGACAACGATGGCGATTTGGATTTAGTGGTCAACAATATCAACGACGAAGCGTTCTTTTTAAAAAATACCTTAAATGATAATAAGGAACAAAAACCAAATTTTGTAAGGATTAATGTGGAAAATGACAAACCTGGCTTACCTGCATTGGGCGCAGAAGCCACTGTTTTTTTTAATGGCCAACAACAAACCGCAACTGTTTTATCCGCACGTGGCTACAACGCGGCATCAGAAACTACCTTGCATTTTGGTTTAGGTGCTGCTACCTCTATTGATTCAATCAAAGTGCGCTGGCCCGGTAACAAATCGGTGGTTTTAACGCAAGTGACCATCAACCAAACTTTGACAATTACCTCCAAAGATGCAAGTAATATGAACAAGTTGGCAGCCAGTCCTAGTTATTTTAAGGCATTGAATACCAAAGACTTGGGATTAGACTATATTCAAACGGACGATGATTTTGTCGATTTTGACCACCAACGTACCCTCCCGCATAAATTTTCCGAATTTGGCCCTGGACTCGCTGTTGGCGATATCAATGGCGATGGACTCGACGATATTTTTCAAGGTGGTGTAGGTGGTGTTGAAGGTATGTTTTTTATCCAAAATGTAAATGGAACATTCAGCAAGCAGCCCGCTGCTTTCAAAACCAACACCCGCAAATTAGAGGAAGACCTAGGTGTATTACTCTTTGACGCTGATGGCGATGGCGATAACGACTTGTTCGCTACCCGTGGCGGAGCGCAAAATCCTAAAGACAATGAAATGTACCAAGATTTCTTGTACATTAATGATGGAAAAGGCCATTTTACCGCCAGTACTACCGCTATTCCAACTGAAACAACGAGTGGACTAGCCGCCAAAGCCGCAGACTACGATGGCGATGGAGACCTAGATTTATTTATTGGTGGGAGTATGGTGCCACGTGCTTACCCCAATCCTGACCGCAGTTTTATCCTCCGCAATGATACACAAGGCAAAGATCAACCTCGGTTTACCGACGTAACAGCCCAAGTATGCCCCGAACTTGTCAATTATGGTCTGATCAATGACGCATTATGGTCCGATTACGACAACGATGGACGTATAGATTTGATATTGGCAGCAGAATGGATGCCGCTAAGTTACTTCCATAACGAAGGCAATATATTTAAAAATAAAACGGCAGATACAGGCATCAGTGACCAAATAGGTTGGTGGAATAGTCTCACCAGTGCCGATTTTGACAATGATGGTGATATGGATTATGTAGCGGGCAATTATGGCAAAAATCTTTATTTCCAATGCCATTCCAACGAACCGATCACGTTGTACGCTAAGGATTTTGATAATAATGGCTCAATGGATCCATTTATTTCCTGCTTTTGGCAAGATTCGCTGGGTAAGCACAACGAGTATTTTTACCATACCCGCGATGACATGATTAAACAATTGATCTTGATTCGTCGTAAATTTTTTGGTTATGGCGACTATGGTATGGCCACCGTTCAACAGGTTTTTAACCAACAAGAACTGGAAGGTGCTATCATCAAAAAGACCAATCAATTGGCCTCTTGTTTTATCGAAAACCTTGGTGGAGGTAAGTTTAAATACCAAGAATTACCTGTTCAAGCGCAGTTAGCCCCTATTTTTGGTATGATTCCTTACGATATTGACCACGATGGTCTGATAGATCTTATGATGACAGGCAATGCTTTTGGGATGGAACTACTCCAAGGCCGTGCGGACGCATTCAACGGTTTGGTATTGAAAAACCTAGGAAAAAACCAATTTAGGGCTTTAAGTTTGCAGGAGAGCAATTTCTTTGTGCCGCGCAATGCACGTGCGCTCGTACACATGCGTATGGAAAATGGCAATGATCTGGTATTAGCCACTCAAAACCGCGATGATATGCGGGTATTTGCACCCAATAACAAGGAAAAAAGTACATTGATTCGATGCACGCCCAATGAGGTAAAAGCGAAAATAACATTGCGCAATGGCCAAACAAGGCTACAAGAACTGTATTGGGGCCAAGGTTTTTTGTCACAACAACAGCGCGCCTTAATCATGGATAATACCGTGGAAAAGATGGAAATATTAGATGGTAAAAATAAAACGACTAGAACGATAGGCGGAAATGTTAATTAAGCAACGATAAAACAAACCGATACAAATAGGGAGACTTATGCCCTTTCCCTGTTTGTTTTTTATCCAAACGCTCTAATATATTCATTTCCAGCATTTTGCGTTGAAAATTGGCCCGTAGAAATTTTTCACCTAATATTGTTTCATACAGGCACTGCAATTCATTCATCGTAAATGTTTCGGGCATCAAATTAAATCCAACTAATTGATAATCCAAAGCGTGGCGGAGTTGCTCTAGTGCTTTTTGGATAATTTCTCGGTGGTCGAAAGCCAGTTCCGGTAGTTCAGATATATCAAACCAGGCACTTTCTTCAAAAAATGCCGCCGATATCGGGTTAACTTTGGAAAAATCCACGAGGGCATAGTACCCAATGGAAATAAAACGATTTTCAAAAAAAGCCAATACCGGTGGGGTTACTTCCAATGCTTCAAATAATGACTTCATATACTTGAATGTCTGCCGATTCGCTTTGCCAAATACCTGAAATTGTTGCAGATATATACCAGTTAAACCAGTATGCTCACCCAATATCCGCGTTGCCGCATCATCAATATCTTCCCCTTGAAGGATAAATCCGCCATGTAATGCCCACATTTCCATATTGTGAAACTTAGACAACAGCACCTTTAATTCATCATTGTGAAACCCAAAAATTACACAATCAATAGATAACTGTGGAATTAAGAAGGGAATTGCATCTGTAAAATCTTTCCAAACGCCGTCTTCAGCCAATTTTTTTTTATCTTTTTCCATACGCTCAAAATAAAGTGCAAAAATACTATTTTGAATTAGAAAAAGAAAATTACCTTTGTATCAATTTGATACAATGAATTTTTACTTATGACAAAAAAATTATTCATACTGCTTGCCTGTGCAATCAGTTCCATTATTTCCGTTTCGCTTTATGCGCAAGCGATGCCCCGTGTGCTGGTGTTCAGCAAAACGGCACAATTCCGGCACACCTCGATCGAAACGGGCAAAATAGCCCTCTTGAAACTTGGTGCAGAGAAAGGGTTTTCGGTGGATACCACTGAAAATGCCGCTGCTTTTACAGAGGAAAACCTGAAGCGTTACCGTTGCGTGGTTTGGCTTTCTACGACTGGCAATGTACTTGATCCGGTTCAACAAAATGCCTTTGAACGTTATATTCAAGCAGGCGGCGGCTATATGGGCATTCATGCTGCTTCAGATACTGAATACGACTGGCCTTGGTACGGCAAACTAATGGGCGGTTGGTTCGATAACCACCCTTCTCAACCCAGCAATGTGCAGGAAGGTACATTCCATATAGTGGATACCAAAAATCCGCTGACCGATTTCTTACCTGAGCCTTGGGTGCGTAAAGATGAATTTTATGCGTATAAAAAGATGAATCCAGCCATCAAAACCTTGATTACGATTGATGAAAAATCGTATTCTGGCGGCACAATGGGCGATGACCACCCAATGGCATGGCACCATGAGTTCGATGGCGGTCGAGCATTTTACTCCAATATGGGGCATACGGAAGAAACTTTTTCTGAACCACTCGTTCTGCAACACTATTGGGCTGGATTGCAATGGACAATGGCCGGCCCTGCGCTCGACTATACCAAAGTACGCACAGCGCTTTATCCAGAAGAAAATCGTTTTACAAAAGTGATTTTAGAAGAAAAACTGGATGAACCAATGGAATTAGCACTATTACCCGGCAATAAAGTACTATTTATTCAACGTAAAGGAGAGGTGAAATTATTCGACCCCGCTGACGGAAAAAGCCGCACCATTGCCAAGATTCCAGTAAGTATTAAATACCTACCTGATTCAACCGGTAAACGTGATGATGCCGAAGATGGGCTCTTAGGCTTAACTATAGACCCTGATTTTGCCAAAAACCACTGGATATACCTTTATTATTCCCCTGCTGGCGATGATGCCAAAAATATCCTTACCCGTTATGAAATGCGGGGCGACGAATTGCTTTTGGACAGCAAAAAGGTGTTGCTTGACGTAAAAGTTCAGCGCGACCAATGTTGCCATACGGGCGGATCGCTCGATTGGGATGGCAAAGGCAATCTCTACCTATCCACTGGAGACAATACCAGTCCGCGGGCCGATGGTTATGCACCTATCGACGAACGGCCCGGACGTGAACCTTGGGATGCCCAGAAATCCTCGGCCAATACCAATGATTTACGGGGTAAAATTATCCGTATCCACCCTGAAGCCGACGGCACATATTCCATCCCCGATGGTAACCTATTTCCTAAAGGTACTGCCAAAACCCGCCCAGAAATATATACCATGGGGCATCGGAATCCCTTCCGTATCAGTGTGGACAAAAAAACTGGTTATGTCTATTGGGGTGAAGTAGGCCCCGATGCCAATGACCCCGATGAAAAACGCGGCCCTCAGGGTTTTGATGAAGTAGGACAAGCACGGGTAGCTGGTAATTTCGGTTGGCCACTGGTGATTGCCGATAATAAACCGTATATGGAATACGATTATGCCACTAAGGTGACTGGTTCGCCCATTTCGGTAGAAAAACCCATCAATAATTCGCCCAATAATAGTGGTTTACTTGAATTACCACCGGCACAAAAAGCATTTATATGGTATCCTTATGCGGAATCTAAAGAATTTCCATTGGTAGGAACCGGTGGTCGGAATGCAATGGCTGGCCCTGTTTTTTACCGTTCCGATTTCAAAGATGCTGCTCGCCCTTGGCCCGCTTATTTTGATAAAAAACTCCTCATCTACGATTGGATGCGCGGCTGGATCATGGCAGTGGATATGAACGAAGCAGGTGACTACCAAAACATGGAACCCATAATGCCTTCGCAAAAATTTTCTAACCCAATGGATATGCAGTTTGCCACAAATGGTGACCTGTATATGTTGGAATATGGCACAGGTTGGTTCCAAGGCAACGACGATGCACGCTTGATCCGCGTTGAATTCAATGCTGGCAACCGCAAACCTGTGGCTATCGTAAATACCGACAAAAACGCGGGCGTTACTCCACTTACTGTGCAGTTTTCATCCGAAGGTACTATGGACTATGATGGAGATCCACTCTCGTATGAATGGAGTATTGCACCTGAAAAAGGTGGTAAAAAACAGGTATTCAAATCAGAAAAACACACGTTTACTTTTAAGAAAAAAGGCGTATATAAAGCAACGCTTACCGTTTCGGACGGCAAAGGAGGCAGTGCCGTAGCGACAAAGGAAATTGTAGTGGGTAACGAAATACCAGTGCTGGATTTTAACCTCGGAAATAGCAACAAAACCTTCTTTCTTCCTGGGCAAAAGATCAATTATGATGTGATCGTAAACGACCGTGAAGATGGCTCTTTGGCTGCGGGTACTATTGCCCCCGACGAGGTAGCCCTCAATATTGACTACCTCCCAGAAGGGTACGACAAAATTGCTATTGCGCAGGGGCATCAATTTTCAAGTCAAAATGCGCGTTTTGCAACGGCCCAAAAAATCATGGAAAAAACGGATTGTAAGTCATGCCATAAAACCGCTGATATATCCGTTGGGCCTAGTTTCCGTGCAGTTGCCCTCAAATACAAGGATCAAACAGATGCTATTGAACTCCTCTCCGATCGTGTTATCAATGGCAGCACAGGTGTATGGGGACAAGTAGCAATGGCTGCGCACCCCAGCCTTTCAAAGGATGATGCTTCGGAATTAATTAAGTTTATCCTGAGTCATTCCGACGAACAAGCACACCCTGCTCCACTGCCGTTGAAGGGTGAATACACTATTAATTTGCCCGAAGATGACAAGGGTCAAGGCGTATTTATCCTGCGTGCGGCGTACAAAGATCGGGGTGCGGTGGATTTGCCTTCGCTCAGTGCCGAAAAAATATTTGTGTTACGCAACCCTGCAGTTGATCTGCACACATTCAATTATTATCAAAGTGTTCAGAAAATGTCATTTGGCGGAATGAAACTAACACTTCCTTCTGGCAACGACTCTTATATCGGTCTTGAAAATATAGACCTGACGGGCATACACCATATTGAAGTCAACTGCGCTGCGCCTAAGCAATATAATTTTAGCGGTGGCACTATTGAATTACACCTTGATCAACCGGATGGGCCTTTGGTAGGAGATCCAATAAAAGTAGAAGCCATTGAAACACAAGGATTTACCTCTCCCCCGCCATCTCAAATTATTTTGCCATCAGGGGGAATAAGGGAGCTACACCATCTTTATTTTGTGTTTAAAAACAAAGAAGTTGCTGCCAGTCAAGTACTGATGACGGTAATGGGCATTACTTTTCACGGTGCAGAAACACCTGTAAAAGCGGCTTCATCGAGCACTTCGGATGTCAAAATAGACATCAATGATTATAAAGGCAAATATAAATTTACTGGCCTTCCCTTTGAAATAATGGAAGTTGACATAGCCGATGGTCAGGTGATTGTTGCATCTTCCATGGGTAAAGGCCCGCTGAAACCTACTGGAGAACCCGATAAATATGCGGGGGATCAGGGTACGTCATTTCAATTTATCCGTAAAAATGGAAAGGTGACAGCCCTGAAATTGATGCCACCTGGTATGAATTTTGAGGGTATAAAACAGTAGAGACGTTGCACTGCAACGTCTGTGTACGCGTCGTAAAAAAACGAAACGCGTTATAAAAAAAAACGCAACGCGTTATAAAAAACGCAACACCGTCGCAAAACAACGCAAACAAATGCAACGCCGGAACACATAACGCAACCGTAACGTAGTAGAGACGTTGCAGTGCAACGTCTCTACACCCCAAAAAACGACCCGTTACCATGCATTACACCAGTAACGGGTCGTTTATTCCTATCTCCCAACCCGGGTCAAAACCACTTCATCCATCCGGCGTAATACCAAAGGTACTTTTTCTACCGTAACGGAATCACTATCCAGTCCAAACCAGTTAGCCGGAGTTGCCGTAAATTTCTTAATGAAAAGATATAACGACATTACAACCTGTTCATAGACAGGCAGATCGTTCTCGTGCGACAAGAACTCCTGCATCAATACAAACCTGAAATCGCCTGTTGGAATTTCATTCCTGCTCACATGGTACCTCGGTTCAATATTCAGTTCACCAGATTCCATCAATTCCTCTACCACCTTTTTCAAGAAAATATTCATGCGTTGTTCCACGCGGAAACCTAAGCGGAACGTAACCTTGTAAATATCATTAGAAGCAATCGTGTTCACTTTATATTCCATCGTATAAGGCTGATCCGTTACTTCGATATGCAAAAACCAATAAATATCGGCCCGTTTGGGTTGGGTTTGAAGGATAGAATACAAAACCTTTTCCTCCACCTTTTTATCTGATTTAGCGCTACTCAAAAACACCAAATTGGTAGCATATTTAGGTATTGATTCGTCATTGCTCAGCATAATCAATTGATCCACATAATCTTGTATTCTGATCTTTTGAATATAACGCTCCCGTATTCCTTTAGCCAAACGCCAAATAAACATCAAGGCAAAAATAAAAGAAGCCATAATGACGGTGATAAAACCACCATCCATGAACTTAAGTAGATTGGCCGCGAAAAAAGAACCTTCAAAGATTAAATAGCTAATCAAGAAAGCCCAAACCCATCCAGCCTTTATCCGATGCATTACAAAATAATTCGACAATAAAATAGTGGACATCAGCATCGTGATCGTTACCGAAAGACCATAAGCCGCTGCCATTTCAGAACTCTCCTTAAAATACAATGTGACACAAATACAACCAATCAAAAGCGTCCAATTGACCGCTGGGATATACAACTGTCCCTTGAACTGTGACGGGAATACCACCGTCATTTTAGGCAAAAGCCCCAACCGAATCGCTTCACTCACCAAAGTAAATGAACCCGAAATCATCGCCTGACTGGCAATAATGGTCGCCATCGTAGCGATAATGATACCAATAGGCAAAAACCATGCAGGCATAATACCGAAAAACGGATTAGGATGTGCGGCGGGAAGTGGCTGTCCATCAAATTGAAGCATCCAAGCTGCCTGACCAAGATAGTTAATTACCAAGCAAAACTTGACAAAAACCCAACTGATTCGAATATTTTGGATACCGCAGTGGCCTAAGTCGGCATATAACGCTTCCGCTCCAGTCGTACAAAGAAATACAGCCCCCATAAGTACCAATGCACTCGGATGATGCATCAAAAGTTGAATACCACACCATGGGTTAAGTGCCCATATAATAGAAGGGGAAAAAACGACTTCTTTCAACCCCAAAAAACAAAGCATCGAAAACCACAGCATCATCACAGGGCCAAAAAACTTACCCACCGCTGCCGTACCAAATTGTTGGATCAAAAACAACGAAGAAATAATACCAATCGTAATGGCTACCACCGGAATATGTACGCCATGTAGCATCGGTAAACTTTCCAAACCCTCCACAGCCGAAGAGACCGAAATAGGCGGCGTAATCATTCCCTCGGCCAAAACCGAACAACCGCCAATCATTGCAGGGTACAATAACCACTTCTCGCGCCTGCGTACCAAGGTATATAAAGAAAAAATACCACCTTCGCCATTGTTATCGGCGCGTAAAACCAAAGTGATATATTTGAATGTTGTTTGGATCGTCAAAATCCAAAACACCAGTGAAACAGCACCAAAAATAGTTTCTTTATGTACAACGCCAGACCCAATTACCTCTTTCATCACATAAAGTGGAGATGTGCCTATATCACCGTAAATAATGCCTAACGTAATAAGAAGGCCTCCTAAAGAGAGCTTATGGTGGGTGGAACTATGTGTATCCATTGGATAGTGTGATCTTAGAATGAATTGGAGAAGGTTACAAATAAGGCCGCAAATGTACTATTGTTTATAATGCTAGGTCAAATGAAATTTGTCTTTTTTCCAATAAAGGAGTAAAATAATTTTAAATGCCTAAAATTAACACCTCCATAAGATCAATTCATCCTACAAAAACAACAATTCATCGAAAACATTCGATACACAGGAAACGTTTTGAACCTTATTTTGTTTCCTGTGTTTACCTTTGCATTATGTTTACAGAACAGCAGCAGAAATGGCTTAAACAAACGCAAGCGTTGTTTTTAAAATACGGCATCAAAAGTATGACGATGGACGATGTTGCCCGGGAACTAGGTATTTCTAAAAAAACGTTGTACCAATTTGTCGAAAACAAAGACGATTTGGTACTAAAAATGCTGAAATTTCATATCGAAATTGAGAAAAAGCAATGCGAAGAGCAGTTTAGCCAAACCAACAATGCCATCGAAGAAATTATGATGGTCATTGAAATGAATGCCAAAGAATTACAGCAAATGAAATCAAATATCGTCTATGACCTCCAACGCTACCACCGCGATGCTTGGACGATTATGGCCGAATACCAACAAGGATTTATGTACCATGTCGTACGCCGTAACTTGGAACGGGGTATTGCAGAGGGTCTTTACCGATCCGATATCAATGTAGATGTGATGACTAAAATTCATATTGCTACGTCATTTGTACTCTTTGATGAAACCCTTTTCCCTTCATCCGAATATTCTAAAGTCACTATTTTTAAAGAATACCTCTTGCATTACCTGCATGGTGTGGTATCGGAAAAGGGAAAAAAGATGATTTGAGGAACGCGTAAACAATAACTTATCACTTTTGGCTGATTCCTTGTTACTCATACAGCCTATCTTTTCGTTTAAATAGCCCCACTATTCGCACGAAAAGATACTTGTACCCGTGCTGAGCCTGCCGAAGCATGAGCAAAAACTAATCTAGCCAAAAATAACAACTTATTATTTACACGTTCCTAATTGACAATAAATTATTAGCGGGCTAGGATTTTTAAATTGGATTTACCCACAACATCTGCATGGATGCACCATGGTAAATTCAACTAAAAACCAAAGTCCAAAACTCAAATTATATGCACAAACTCACTTTTATCGCAGCATTCTTCGCCATTATTGGTAGTGTTCAGGCACAGCAGGTAATGTCGCTCGACGATTGCATCAACTATGGCTTAAACAACCATCCACAAATCAAAATTGCGCAGTTGCAAATCTCCGAAGCCGATTGGCGTATCAAAGAGAACACTTCAACTGGACTGCCACAAGTAACCGCTAGTCTAGGTTACAATGGTTTTATCCAACGCGCAGGTTTGCCATCCGGCGCACTCTCTTTTGGCGGCGGCGGCGGCGGCCCTATTCCAGATATTGTCAACCAACAATTTACTGCTGACCAAGTCAATGCCCTTGGTGCTTTTTTGGGCGCAGCGTTCCAATCTGACCCCGATTCTAGAGTATTCTTCAGTCCGGTGCACAATGCCAATGCAACACTCTCTGCCAATCAATTGATTTTTAGCAATTCCTATCGCTTGGCCAAACGCGCCGCTACACTCTACAAAGAACTCGTCAATGATCAATTGGATGTGGCCAAAAGCACTTTGCGCAATCAAATTATCGACGCGTATTTGCCAGCCTTACTGATCGATGAAAATTTGCAAACCATTGATAAAAACGCCACAAACCTCGAAAAACTCCTCAAAGAGACCCAAGAAATCAATAAAGCAGGTTTTGTAGAGCAATTGGACGTGGATCGCCTCGAACTTACGCTGGCTACCCTGCGCAGCGAACGTACCAATCTAGCACGCCAACGCGATATTGTGGTGGACGCACTCAAATTTGCAATGGGCATGACCATCACCGACCCCATTACATTGAGCGACAATACAGAAAAATTGATGGCTCAATATGCCGATGCAGACAATACATCAGAAATAAATTATATGAACCGCACAGAATACGTTAACCTGCTCAAAGGCCGCGAATTGAACCAATTGCAAGTGGGGTTATATGAGAAATCATGGTTACCCAATGTAGTCGGTTTTGCACAATGGCAGGGTGGCCTTCAAGGTGGCTTTGGCGCAAAAGACTCCGAAACGCACAATAATTGGTATTTTATCCCTTCTACTGTTGTGGGCGTTACGGTTTCTTCCACATTATGGGACAGCGGTACGAACAAAGCCAGAAAAGAACGCGCAAAAATTGCCGTAATGACCATTGACGAACAAAAACGCACCCTCGAAAGTGCTTTTTCCCTCGAACTGGAAGTAGCGCGCAAACAGTACCTCAGTGCACAAGAGCGCGTGAGCAACCAACAAAAAAACCTCGATTTGGCACAACGTATCTATAGCACTACCCAAACCAAATATAGAGCAGGTATTGGCAGTAGCTTTGAATTGGTGCAAGCAGAACAAGGCGTATTTACGGCCCAACAAAATGTTATGTCGGCTCGGTTCGATATGCTCAAAGCACGTGTCGCCATCAAACGCGCACTTGGTATTGCAAAATAAACCCTTAAAATGATTTAAATCACAACACACACATAAATAACATGAAATATATACTTTATCTGTCCATTGCATTATTCATCGTTGCTTGTGGCGGCAAATCGCCGGAAGCCAAACTTGCAGCACTAAAAACGCAAAAAGAAACCATAGAAAAGCAAATTGCTGACTTGGAAAAGCAGATTGGAGGTGGCACAACCGTAAAAGCACCCAAAGTGCGTACTGTTGGCTTAACCGAACTCAAAATAGAAGCATTTAAGCACTTCATTGACCTTCAAGGAAAAGTAGATGCCGACGAAAGCGTAATGGCTACGGCTAAAATGCCCGGTGCATTGCGCCGTGTATTGGTACAAAATGGCGACCAAGTGCGCCAAGGCCAATTAATCGCTGAAATAGACGATGCTGTAATGCTCAAAGGAATGGCCGAACTGGAAGGCCAACTCAAAGTGGCTGAAGATATTTTTAACCGCCAAAAGGGTCTTTGGGACCAGAAAATCGGTACAGAAGTACAATATATCCAAGCCAAAAACGGTAAAGAATCACTCGAGCGCTCTATCGCAACCATGCGCGAGCAAATGGGCATGACACGCATTTACGCACCCACCAATGGCACCGTTGATATGGTGATGCTCAAGCAAGGACAAGCGATTGCTCCAGGTGTACCGTTGTGCAGCATTGTAAATTTAAGCAAATTGAAGATCAAAGGCGCGGTAACAGAATCGTATGCCGCCAAAGTGAAAAAAGGCGATAAAGTACAAGTATTTTTCCCTGATCTGAACAAGGAAATTACGACTGTTGTCACTTATGTAGCCAAAACCATCAATCCAATGACCCGTACTTTTGATGTGGAATGCGCCCTTCCAGCAGGTGCCGATTACCGCGCCAACCAAGTAGCAGTGATGAAAATTGTGGATTACCAAAATGCCAACGCAATATCTGTTCCGGTAAACCTGATTCAAACAGGTACTGATGGTCAATATGTGCTAGTAGCAGAGAAAAATGGCGAAAAACAAGCAACTGCCAAGAAAGTAATGGTAAAACAAGGCAGTAATTACAACGGACAAGTAGAAATCCTAAGTGGTCTTAAAAAAGGCGATTGGGTGATTTCTACCGGTTTCCAAGATGTAAATAATGGCGAGGTAGTCGCATTTTAACCATGATGATACTGCTTGCATTACTCAATAGCCTGATCTTTTTTCTCCTTGGATTCATCCACATTTACTGGGCAGTGGGCGGGCAATGGGGATTAAATGCTGCTTTACCTCAATTATCCGACACAGGTAAAGCGGTATTTAATCCGGGTCGTGTAGCATGTATCGTTGTAGCATTGGGATTATGGGCTTTTGCGGCTCTTTTCTTAGTGATTAACCTCGAAACCAGCGCATTTTTACCAGTACGCACCATAAAATGGGGTACTATATCTGTTGGAATAGTATTCTTATTACGTGCTATTGGCGATTTCAAATACGTAGGTTTTACCAAAACTGTGAAAGCAACTTATTTTGCACAAATGGATACCCGATGGTTTTCACCACTTTGTCTCTACTTAGGGATGGTGAGTATCGCGATCGGGTACTTAGCAAATTGAACATCATTAATATCAACATAACATGAAAGAATTTAAACCCACCTCGTGGGCCATTGATAACCGTACCGCCATATTCATCGTTACGGTGATTATCACCTTGGCAGGTATCATGTCCTACAACGCACTGCCCAAAGAGCAGTTCCCCGATGTTGTGGTACCCACCATTTTCGTCTCTACCATATACCCGGGCGCATCGCCTACCGATATGGAGCAATTGGTGACCAAACCCATTGAAAAGCAATTAAAAGGCATCAATGGCGTAAAAAAAGTATCCTCGTACTCCGTGCAGGACTTTTCCAATGTCATTGTAGAGTTCAATACCGATCTCAATGTGGTCGTTTGTAAGCAAAAAGTAAAGGATGCGGTGGATAAAGCCAAACGCGACCTGCCTACGGATTTGCTGACCGACCCAACTGTTACGGAATTCGACATCTCCGAAATCCCGATTATGAGTATCAATGTCGCAGGTGATTTTAGCCTCGATAAACTCAAGGATTTTGCAGACCGCACAAAGGATAAAGTGGAAGAATTTCGCGAAATTACACGTGTGGACATGGTAGGTGCTCCAGAAAAAGAGATTCAAATCGACGTGGATAAATACAAGATGAGTGCTGCAAGCCTCACCTTCCGCGATATTGAAAACGCTTTAGCCTTCGAAAACATGACCATCTCCGCAGGTAATGTGGATGTAGGCGGCATGACCCGCTCGGTTTCCATTCGCGGTGATTTTAAAAACATAGAGCAAATCAAGAATATCTTGGTTGGTTCGCAATCTGGCGCGCAAGTCTATCTCAAAGATTTTGCAGACGTAAAAATGGGCTACAAAGCCGACGAGAGTTTTAGTAGGATGAACGGACGAAGCGTTATTGCATTGAATGTAATTAAACGCAGCGGTGAAAACCTGATCAATGCATCCGACAAGATCAAGGCATTGGTAGCCGACCTTAAAGCCACGGAATTTCCGCCTAATTTGGAAGTGACCATCACTGGTGACCAAAGCCGTGCCACCCGTGTTACGCTCCACGATTTGATCAATACCATCATCATTGGTTTTATACTTGTAACGCTGATCCTCATGTTCTTTATGGGCGCAACCGATGCCATTTTTGTGGCATTATCGGTGCCATTATCCATGTGTATAGCGTTTATGTTGTTGCCTACCATTGGTTTTACCCTCAATTTTATCGTACTATTTGGCTTTTTGCTAGCCTTGGGTATTGTGGTAGATGATGCCATTGTGGTGATCGAAAACACCCACCGCGTTTACCACGATGAACCCAATTTGACCATAACACAAGCAGCCAAAAAAGCAACTGCGGAGGTATTTTTACCCGTATTGTCGGGTACGGCTACTACTTTGGCGCCGTTTGTACCACTCGTATTTTGGGGAGGTATATTTGGTAAATTCATGCACTATTTGCCGGTAACAATCATCATTACCCTTACTGCCTCTTTATTGGTGGCCTATATCCTTAATCCCGTTTTTGCGGTATGGTTCATGGGCGATCCTAAGCGCGAAGGCACGGAGATAGATCCCAAGAGAAAACGGACACGTGCTATTTTTGGATACCTGCTATTCATAATGACCACCATTGGTTTTTACGCTGGAGGGAATATAGGTATGGGCAATTTTGCTGTATTTTGTGGTGTTTTTGCCTTAATTTATAAGTTTTTCTTGGAACGCGGTGTCCGTTGGTTTCAAAAGAAAGGTTGGCCAAAAGTTCAAAATACTTATGCAAGATTCCTCACCTTCTCTTTGAGGCATCCTTTTGCGATGATGGGTTCGGTGATCTTAATGCTCATTGGTTCTATATTTATTACCACTCAACGCCAAGCCAATATTGTACTTTTCCCCAAAGCCGACCCTAATTTTATCTATGTTTATCTGACTTTGCCGGTAGGCACGGACGTAAATGTAACGGATTCGCTCACGAGCGTAATGGAGCGCAAAGTAGGCGAAGTATTGGGCGAAAACAACCCAATTGTGGAGTCTATCATTTCCAATGTCGCACTCAACGCATCCGAAGATCAGTTTGACCGCTCCGCTACTTCCAATAAAAGTAAAGTAGGTGTGGCATTTGTGGAATTTGCCAAACGCAACGGTGTGAGTACAAAGGAATACATGGATAAAATTCGCATTGCAACAGCCGGCGTTATCCCTGGTGCCGAAATTACGGTAGATCAAGAAGCGGGCGGGCCACCATCTCCTAAACCCATTTCTGTGGAAATTCGTGGCGATGATTTCCCTCAATTGGTTGCGGTATCTGCTATGGTAAAACGTTACCTCGATTCTGTGGCAGTACCCGGTGTGGAAGAATTACGCACCGATATGATTGTCTCTAAACCAGAAATCAATATCGATATCGACCGCGACCGCGCCAACCGCGAAGGTATTTCTACGGCTCAAATCGGTATGGAATTCCGTACTGCCATACTGGGTAAAGAAGCCACCAAATTCCGCGATGGTGAAGATGAAGTACCCGTAAATATTCGCCTCAAAGAAGACCAACGCGGCAATATTAACGCAGTGGAAAACCTAAATATCACATTCCGCGATATGAATATGGGCGGTGTATTGCGCTCGGTTCCGATGGCTTCATTGGCCGATGTAAAATACTCTAATACTTATGGCGGTGTACGCCGGAAAGACCAAGAGCGTATTGTGACCATTTCGTCCAATATCATTGCCGAATACCAGCCTAAACAAACAGAAGTAATCAATAAAATAAAAGCCGCTGTGGCCGCTATTCCACCTCAGGAAGGTGTTACGGTAGGTTTTGCGGGTGAAGATGCCGAATTTTTGGATGCGGTCACGTTCTTAGGCAGGTCATTGTTGATCTCTATTGGTATGATTCTCTTGATCTTGGTAGCACAATTTAACTCTATTGGTAAAACCTTGATTATCATGTCGGAAGTGGTATTTTCGATCATTGGTGTACTCTTGGGTATGGCTGTGTTCAAAATGGACTTTTCGGTCATTATGATGGGTGTAGGTGTTGTGGCATTGGCGGGCATTGTGGTTCGAAACGGGATCTTGCTGGTGGAATACACCGATATATTGCGAGAAAAAGGGCTGGCCGTAAAAGAGGCCATTATCGAGGCTGGGCGTATCCGTATGACTCCTGTATTCCTAACAGCAACGGCTGCTATTCTTGGCCTTGTTCCGTTGGCAATCGGTTTTAATATTGATTTTGAAAGTCTATTTGCACACGGCGATCCAAAGATTTATCTCGGTGGTGACTCCGTTGCGTTTTGGGGACCATTGTGCTGGACGATTATTTTTGGCCTTGGTTTTGCCACTTTTATTACGCTAATTATCTTGCCCGTGATGTATTTGTTGGGCTGGCA
>JBEAVK010000115.1:0-29094 GCA_041160955.1 Bacteroidota bacterium | reverse complement strand
CAAGAAACGAAACGCGTGACGCGTACTGCACCCGTATATTTATGTACATATACTTCTGCAAAGTGCGCTCCAAAGGAATAAAACGCATATTTACTGCCATCTTCTCCACTAGACGAAGTTTTTGTCGCTTCTACTGCATTGATATTTTTTTTCTCCATCAAATCAGCAAAGGTAACAAGGGATGAAGGCGTTCCTTTAATACCCATTTTGCCATTTATGAGAAACACATCATCTAACTTCGCCTCTTTATACGGCCCACCTATGGTCTCAATTGCAATATCAAATAATTTTTGCTTGATTTCATTACAAACATCATACACCGCTGATCCAACCGAGGCTACCGTAACACTACCTCCCTGGCCAGGGGAGGGGGGGAGGTTAGATTTACCCAACTCGAAACGTATTTTCCCAATCGGTATTCCACTCACATCCGATGCAATTTTTACCATCGTGGTGGAAGTACCAGGTCCCATATCACTCGTGGCGCTTTGGATCAATAGATTCCCTTTTGGATCCAATACTGCTCTTGCGGTTGCTGGTGCACGCCAAGCACTCCAAGAACCTACCGCCATGCCTGTGCCCACCCACCAGTCTCTATCGCTGGAAGAGCGTGGCTCAGGTTTTCGGGCTTCCCAATCAAATTGTCTTGCTGCCCTAATTAAGCATTCCGTCAAATGGTTGCTCGACCAAGGTTTATTGTCATCGGGATGTGTTTCGGCATAGTTTTTCTTACGCAATTCAACAGGATCCATGTTTAATGAATAAGCCAATTCGTCCAAAGCCGTTTCTAGTGCAAATGACCCTGTTGCCTCTCCGGGTGCACGCATCCAAATAGGGGTGCTATAAGTAAGTGGAAGCACCTTATAAACGGTTTCCAGATTTGGGCAGGCGTATAGCATTTTGGTAATACCGGTGACACTTTCTGCGAATTCTTCATATTCCGATGTTTGCCCAATGGCTTCGTGTTTTATCCCAACGATCTTACCATCTTTAGTGGCTCCAATACTTAGTTTTTGAGCAGTTGCTGGGCGATAACCCGTCATCGTGAACATTTGTGGGCGAGTAACACTTACCCTAACTGGGCGTTTGAGCATTTTTGCTGCAATAATAGCCGCAAAAGTGTGTGGCCAAACGCGCAAACCAGAACCAAATCCACCACCGATAAATTCAGAATTAACAATCACTTGCTCTTTTTCTAATTTTAAGGCTTTGGCAAGCGTATCGCGAATATCTTGTACTGCGTGGTTTTTATCGTAAATAGTTAGTTTTTCATCTCCGTCCCAAATGGCAGTAGTACTGTGCATTTCCATCGGGTTGTGCACCTCTTGTGGGGTAGTATATGCTTGATCTACTTTAAATGGCGCATTGTTCCAAGCCGTTAAATCACCCCGTTTGGTATCGGAAAGCCATGTACTGGATGATGGGCGCGCCTGACCGAGATCAGTCCCAAACTCCGTGGTATGTGGTGCTTGCTCGTAGGTGCATTTGACCAGAGAGGCGGCATATTGTGCTTGTTCTAAGCGATCTGCTACGATCAAAGCGATGGGTTGACCGTTGAACACAATGTCCTTGCTATGAAAAATACGAAGCCCAAGGTCTAGTTTTTTAGCCGTTTTTGATTTTTTAAGACCAAAGAGTTTTGCACTGTTTTTATGGGTAATCACCGATATTACCCCTGCGGCCTTCTCGGCTATCGAGGTGTCTATTTTTTTTATAATACCTTTTGCAATGGTACTACCAACTAATACACCATAAACTAGATTGGGGAATGGTATTTCGGCAGTATATTTTGCAGCACCAGTGACCTTATCGCGCCCGTCAACACGGTCGGTTGAGTTATTAGAAAACATATTTGTATGATTCATCGTAGATAGAGGGTTTGAATTAGTTGAATATTGACAACATTGCCGCAAGTACGGTCTGTTCGGCCATTTTTACTTTGAAGGCATTATGAGTCAATGGTTTTGCCTCTTTTACAACAATGGCAGCGGCATTTTTAAATGAGTTTTCGGAATCTGATTTACCTTTTAAGTATGCCTCCGCTTCGTAAGCACGCCAAGGCTTATGAGCAACACCTCCAAGCGCAATGCGCGCATCAACAATTACGCTATCTTTTATGTCAAGTGCCACAGCAACAGAAACCAAAGCGAATGCATAAGAAGCACGATCCCTTACTTTCATATAGTTATAGTACTTTGTAAAATTGTTTTTAGGAATTGTAATACTCGTAATCAATTCCCCTTTTTCCAAGATATTGTCCTTTTCTGGCGTATTGCCGGGCAAGCGATGGAAGTCCTTAAAATCAATAATGCGCTCTTGTTTTGCCGATTTTACAGTAATTTTTGCATCTAAAGCAGCCAATGCAACACACAAATCGCTAGGATGCACCGCCACGCAATCATCGCTGGCACCAAAAATAGCAGACATTCGATTAAAACCTGATTTAGCGCCACAACCAGATCCAGGTTGGCGTTTGTTACAAGGCATTGCTATATCGTAAAAATAGGGGCAACGGGTTCTTTGTAAAATATTACCGCCAACAGTAGCCATATTCCGCAATTGTGGTGACGCACCTGCCAACAACGCTTGGGCTACCAATGGATATTGTTCCGTTATGATTTCATCTATAGCCACATCACTATTCAACGCCAATGCTCCAATAGTAACACCTAAGGAACTGTTTTCAATCTCGTTTAGAGGCAAACGGCTAATATCAATCAAATGATCGGGAGCCATTACATCCTTTTTCATTAGATCAAGGAGGTTCGTCGCACCCGCTATATATTGAGCACCTTCATTCTTTTGGAATAAATCAAGTGCCGATTGTGTGTCTGTGGGTCTGTGGTACTGAAATGATTTCATTGAGCAACTTCTTTTATGGCGTTAACAATATTTGGATAAGCGCCGCAACGGCACAAATTACCACTCATAAATTCCCGAATTTCAAATTCATCGTTGGTACGGCCTTCATTGACACAGGCCACTGCCGACATGATTTGTCCTGGGGTACAATATCCGCATTGTAGGCCATCGTGTTTGATAAATGCCGCTTGCATAGGGTGTAATTCTTCGCCATTGGCTAAGCCTTCAATCGTAGTGATTGTACGGCCGTCTTGCATAATAGCGAGTGTAAGGCAGGAGTTGACACGTCGCCCATCAATATGAATGGTACAAGCACCGCATTGTCCGTGGTCACAGCCTTTTTTTGTGCCAGTTAAACCCAGTTGTTCGCGCAACAAATCCAAGAGGGTCACACGAGGTTCTACCATCACTTTTTGCACTTTTTCATTAATAGTGAGTGTGATAGGCACTTGCTCCAATGCGTATGCTGCTTTGTCAAAAGTACGATTTTCGGCTGCGTCCAGCACCTTTGTGGGCGTAACTGCTACTGCTGCAAGCACCGCACTTTGCTTAAAAAAAGTACGCCGAGAGGTGTGAAGTGGATCTTTATTCTTTTTTGCCATAATAATTTCGGATAATGATGGCAAATGTAGGCAACACCTAGGGATTGTTATCCATTAAGCAGTACTTTTTTAAGTACTTACTGGTGCTAATTTTAGTTTCAAGCCATCCAATGCATCGGTGATCTTGATTTGGCAACCCAAACGAGAGTTAGCCTTTACAAAAAATGCCGAATCCAGCATGGCTAGTTCATCGTCTGTTGGTTCGTGCAGGGTGTGCTCCGAAAGCACATATACATGGCAACTGGCACAAAGTGCCATGCCGCCACAAGTGCCTTCTACGGGTAATTCGTAAGATTTGCATAATTCCATGATATTCAATCCCATATCGGTGGGTGTTTCTAGTTCATGGACTTGATCTTCGCGGTCGGTGATGCTTATAATTATGGTGTTTGATAGCATTTTTTTATGGTTGGGTTTGGCATAGTAGCACGTATCATGTGTTTTTTGCCATTATAGTGAAATTTAGTTTCTATGAGGGTTTCCAACTTAAGCCCTAGGTCTCTATCATTATCGTAACTATTGATTTTGGAAACAAAATAAAGTTTAATGTCCGCATAATCTTTAAACAGCAAATCCTTAAAGCGGATCATAATAAAATCATTGATGCAAGCATTGAATTTACTTATCATATTATCTAGGTCAAATCGCTTTGATTTTTGAATGTTTTTAAGTTCTACAATGGTTAATCCATAGCCCGAATACTCACATTTACGAATAATTAAGCAATCTGGGGATGGTGGAGTTTTAGCTAGTTTTAAGCCATTATAATATTCATCTACTTTAATTACGACATAATCCTCTTTATTAATCCCAGCATCAAATGAAATACAAACTTCATTTTCGCAGCATTCTTCTTTCAGGAAAGGTAAAAGGGCTTCTGTTTTATAGATTTTGTCTAACATATGCGTTTTACTTTTCGTATATGTTCATACGTTCGTTGTACAACATTTTAGAAATATTTTGGAAATTATCATCGTTAACACCATCTGCTGTAACGGTCATATCTGCGTTCTTGATACTACCCACCGCCCCATCAATGAGGTGACAAACGGCTACATCATCTTGATCAAGTCGGCCATCTAATAGCATGTTATTCATTTTGTTGAACATGTAATTACTATGTGATGTCATAAATATCTTTACGTCCATTGTTGACAGTTCTGCTAGAATTTCTATTAAAGCAACCTGTGTTTCCGGGTGTAAATGTGCTTCGGGTTCTTCGATGAAAATAATATCTTGCTTTGATTGGGTTAAACTATAATTAGGCGCGTGCTCTTGTACTTGAGGAGCGGCATTATGATTCGAGTGTCTATTATTTAGTATGTGTTTTAAGAAAATAACAATTGGGGCAATTTCCGCAGCCATAGATGATGTTTCCGAAAGACTCAGATTTAAGTCTAACCCTATTGGTCGGAAGTAAATTTGCTGAACCTGTTCCTCATAAAACACAGCCCCTTTCAATACATTTTCCTCGATTTTTTGTACAATTTTATCAAAATTGGGGTTTGAAGCACTAGCATTAATCGTAGATAAATCGAGAAAATAATCAGAAATAGGCTCTGTAAGCGCAGGAATCTCTAGTTTTTTATTTTTTAATTGAAACCTATATTGAGAAATTTCTGCTATGATTGGGCCCCAAGCCTTTATTGTTTGATGAAGCCCCGATCTGCCTGCAGGTATGAAATAAACATCTTTAATGTTTGCAGATACTTTTGATGTAATACTTTGAACTTTAATTAAAGCATGCTCTATGAAATGGGTGTAAATAAGTGTAGGATTGGTTGCCGTACCAATAATGGTTTCGTTGCTAAAAAGGTCATATTTTCTCTCGCTTTCTTTTTTAACAAATATGGATTCTTGGTTAAGGTTATGATAGAAAGCAAGCAGGCTGTTTCCTCTTGGTTCAAAACTAATACTTTCATTTGAAGTGCTAATTACTTCAATTTTAAATGGATTATTGGAATATTTATTACTTAAATTATTTAGCGATGGGAACGTATTATTTAACGATATTTCAAAACCTTGCGCAATATGTAAGTTTAATTTTTCATTGATAAAATTAGTGTATTGGACACTTAAATCTACTATTCCCCCATTAGACAGATCTGCAATAGCATGATGAGTTGATTTTTGAAGTTCTATCGAAAAATCACCATGTTGGAAATTATTGGTTACTATTGGACTCAGGTTTTTCAACAAACAATAGATACAATTGGCTGCATAAGATTTTCCTACAGCGTTTTTTCCATAAATAAGGTGTAACCCTTTATCTATGTCAAATTCCAAAAAATCAATTGGCCCAAAATTACTAATTTGTATCTTCATTTTTTACAGATGTATTATTTTGCGGCAATGTTACGACAGAGAACCCAATATTTATGCACCTAACCCCTCTATCCCCGTCACAGTTGTATATTTAAACGACAGTTTCTTCCCAGGAAAAACAATTTTATACGCCGATTGGCAAGCCAAAGTAGCCTCATGGAAACCGCAAAGGATCAGTTTTAGTTTGCCGGGATAAGTATTGATATCGCCGATGGCGAATATCCCTTCCACATTGGTAGCATAATCAAAAGTATTTACCTCAATAGCACCTTTATCCAAATTCAAATTCCAGTTGGCAATAGGGCCAAGTTTCGGAGTAAGGCCAAACAATGGCACAAAATAATCCACATCTAACACAGAACTACCCTCTGTATCGTGTTCGATCACCACACTTTGCAAATGACCGTTCCCATTTAAGCCAGTTACCTGTGCATTGGTCACTAATTTGATTCGTCCGTGCTGACTCAGTTCATACATTTTTTCCACAGAATCTGGTGCACCACGAAATTCTGTTCTACGGTGTATCAGGGTCACTTCTTTCGCCACATCGGCTAGGAATATAGTCCAGTCTAGGGCAGAGTCGCCACCGCCTGCAATTACAATACGCTTATCTCTATACTGGTCGGGGTTGCGCACAAAATAGTCCACCCCCTTGTCTTCAAATTGAGCAATGTTGTCAATAGGGGGCTTGCGCGGTTCGAAACAACCCAATCCTCCTGCAATAAATATAACAGGTGCTAAGTGCTGTTGACCGCGGCCTGTAGTTACCAACCAACGACCGTCGGCCTGCTTTTCCACCTTTTCCGCTGAATCGCCGAGTGTAAAACCGGGGTTAAAGGGTGCAATCTGTTGCATCAGATTATCTACCAATTCCGATGCGAGTACCGATGGGTAACCAGGTATATCGTAAATCGGTTTTTTAGGATAAATCTCTGTCAATTGGCCGCCCGGCTGTGGTAAAACATCAATAATATGACACCTCAACTTGAGTAAACCGGCTTCAAAAACGGCAAACAAGCCAACAGGCCCTGCTCCAATAATTATTATATCTGTCTCTATGATCGTATTTGTCATTGTTCTATTTTATGCACCTGTGAAATTTGCTTTGCGTTTCTCCACAAAAGCCGCAGCACCTTCCCTAAAATCACTTGTGCCGCAACAATCCCCAAAAAATTCCACCTCTTTGGCAAAACCATCTACACCATCTTCATAATAGGCCGCTACAGACTGGATTATTTTAGCAATGGCATAAGGTGCTTTTGTTGCAATTTTTTCGATCAATTCTGTCGCTTTTTCTACCTCATTGCCCGCAGGAACAACATAATTCACCAAACCTAACCGTAGTGCTTCTTCTGCTCCGATCATATCGGCGGTCATCAAGAGTTCAAATGCTTTGGTTTTTCCTATACATTGAATCAACCGTTGTGTGCCACCATAACCAGGTATCAATCCAAGATTTACTTCCGGTTGACCAAATCTTGCTTTTTCACCAGCAATGCGCAAGTGACAAGCCATCGCTAATTCGCAACCCGCGCCCAGTGTAAAACCATTTAAGGCAGCAACAACGGGCTTAGGGAATCGCTCAATAGTAAAAAACAAATCATGTCCGCGCTGCGCCAGCATCTTGCCTTCTTGTGCGCTAAACCCTTGAAATTCTGTGATATCTGCACCAGCGACAAAGGCTTTTTCGCCTGCGCCGGTAAGTATCACGCCTTTTAATCCTTCTATACTATACGCATCTGTTTCAAAAAATGCGATCAGTTCTGAAATAGTTTGGCGGTTTAAGGCATTGAGTGCCTTCTCGCGGTTCATGGTCAACAAGGCAATACCATTGGTGACAGTGACGATAATGTTTTGGTATTCCATCATAATTATTCTTCTTTAAGGACTTCAATTTCCTCTGTTTTCCAGTTTACTTTTTGTGCCAAACCGTAATTTTCCAAGCGGTTATGATAATAGTACAGTACCCTGAAATCATCAGAAACTATATTGCCATCTTTGTTAAATTTAAGCGGCTTTTCGCGGTGGAAAATGCCAAGTTTACTAACACCATCCCGAATCAATTCAACAGCAGGCAAATGAATTTCAGGTGCCAATTGCAATTTACCTTTCTGTTCCATACTAAACAAAATATCCTGCATTTGTTCAATTACTTCTTCCACAGAATGAATCGGAAAGATATATTCGTCGGGTGGAAGACGTAAAAGCCCGTACAAATCCAGTTTTGGATGTTGGTGCGCTAATATTTCAAACACTGCAAAAGGAATCAAATGGCTGGATAAAACGACATTTTCAATAAAATAACGTTCTACCAAGCGCTCTGCAATAATTTTGGTATATTCTTCTTCGCGTTGGCGGTCTTCGTTTATATCACCTTTAGCGGATTTAAAATAATCATTGATATTGAGTTCGTTTCCATAATGATCGAACGAACGACCTTTGTCATCTACAAAATTGCCTAATATATCCAATGGCTTACCAATGGATAATGTGATATCATTAGTGGTAGAAAAAAACTGCCAAACATAACGAAACCAAGCACGAATACTGCCACTAGCATCGCGAAGTCGGATATATTGCTCTTTTCCTGTACTTTGAAGGTGTTGTTCGATCAAATAAGGTGCCTCGAGTACAAAATTATAGCCAATAACCATGGGTACAATAAACACTTTTTTACCCGATCCGCTTTGACACATAGCGCGTTGTGCTTCTACGGCTGTACCCAAAAGCCCCATTTTAACATCGGTTTCTAAGGCACCAGAGCGGGAGCGTGTACCGCCAGGAAAAAAAAGACTATTGACACCACGCTGGATACTCAAATTGGACATGGCTTTGAGCGTTTCCAAGTAAATAGCGTTTTTCTTTCGCCTATCCACCCGATATGCCCCCAATCGGTTCATAAAATAGGCAGCAGGGCCGGAATTATAAAGGTTCAATCCTGCACCATAACTAAACGAGGGCAAGCCCATAATCTGATCCATTGCATAACCCACTAAAATGGAGTCCAAATTACTAAAATGAGTTGGCACTACTACAACGGTGCCATGCTTGAACAATTCCCGCACACTTTCTACTTCACCTACAATATTGAGTTGTTCGTATAATTGCCGCCGCCCACGCCACAAGGAACTAATGCTTTTTTCAACAGCTGCATTAAATAACCGATTGAACAAAAAAGTCAGAAAACGTACAGCAAAACGGTGGGTAGATAACTGAAATGTACCCACAATCTCTTCGGAATAGCGGTGAACTATTTTCTCTAATACCCGCTCATTGGTCTGTTTAGCCGTTTCATCTTGGCGATCCAACGACTTTTTGATCAATTGTTTACTGATCTTATTCCAAAAAACACGCTCATTGGGAGGATCTACCTTCCACGGTGATTCTTTGATCCTAATACGCTCCTGATACAGCGTTTTGACTAGAATATCCGATAAATCTTTACGGTTTTTAGATTTGATACGTTCGGTGGTAAAGTCATCAATTTCTTTAATGAAATTAGACCTGTCTTGGCTTAGCCTATATATGGGCCAGTCGGAGGAATCGGGGATAACGCGTGGGTATGTGGTGCCTTTGTAACTCAATTCTCGCAGGTGTTTGAAATAATTACTTATGTTTTTTTACCAAAAAAGCGATATATTCTAGTATTTCGTCCCTTCCCCTTGCTTTTTCAGAAGAGGAAAGGAAGTGCTTGGGTAACGTTTCCCATGTTTCGGACAATGCCGCCATAAAGGCATCTACATTATTTTGAACCGTGGTGGCACCTATTCTATCGCACTTGGTAAAAACTAATGCGAAAGGTACGCCAAGTTCTCCTAAACCATTGATAAAATCAAGATCGTTTTTTGATGGAGGCGTAATATTAACATCAATGAGAACAAATGCAAGCACGAGTTCTTCGCGGTTTTGCATATACCCATTAATCATCTTGGAGAGTTCTCGCTGCTTCGATTTGGAGAGTTTGGCATAACCATAACCTGGCAAATCAACTAAGTGCCAACGGTTATTGATCAGGAAAAAATTCAACAACTGTGTTTTACCCGGTGTTTGGGACACTTTTGCCAAGCCCTTTCGGCTGGTAAGCATATTGATTAACGAAGATTTGCCTACATTGGAGCGACCAATGAAGGCAAATTCGGGTTTACTGCTTTTAGGGCATTGGCTTTGCCGTGGGTAACTGGCTATGAAATCTGCTGATTCTATCGTCATCAGATTATTCAGACATGTCCATTGTATGGAAGACGTTGAGTACATCGTCATCTTCTTCCAAGCGGTCAATTAATTTGATGACCTGATCGACTTCATCATCATTTAGTTTTTTTAGAGTGGTTGGTAACCATTCTACTTGTGCGCTGGTTGGTTCAATTTTTAGATCTTCTAATGCTTTTTGCATTGCACCAAAATCTTTAAAATCAGCGTAAAGCACTACTTCATCTTCTTCTGTTTTTATTTCCTCCAAACCTGCATCGATCAATTCAAGTTCAAGTTCTTCCCAGTTATGCCCGGCTGCGGGTGCCTTAAAAATACTTTTACGGTTAAACATGAATTTAACGCTATCAGAAGTGCCTAATGCGCCCTTGCAACGATCAAAATACATGCGTACATTGGCAACTGTACGGGTTGGGTTATCGGTAGCCGTTTCTACCAATACTGCTATGCCATGGGCGGCATAACCCTCGTAAATTACTTCCTGAAAGTTTTCGGCATCTTTACTGGATGCTTTCTTAATCGCATTTTCTACGTTGGTCTTTGGCATATTTGCCGCTTTAGCATTGTTCACCGCTATACGTAGCCTTGGGTTATAGTCTGGGTTTTCGCCACCAGATTTTACCGCCAATGCGATTTCGCGACCGATGCGGGTAAAGGTTTTAGCCATACCAGCCCAGCGCTTCATTTTACGCTCTTTTCTAAATTCAAACGCGCGTCCCATGTTTTTTTATTTCTATTTTAATTACAATTTTAATTTTGGCGGCGCAAATATACGATGCGTTCGCCAATTTAATGCGTTTATTTTTCATTTAAAATAGGATAAATAGGAGACAGAACAACAAAAATGTGTCACCTTTGCACTCCTTTTATGAAGAATGCTATTATGAATAAATCATTTATCTCTTTTTGTGCCATACTTGGCCTTTGTTTCTTTGCCCCAATGGGCTGTAAAGTGGAACCCGAAATCACGGTTTCTGATGATGTTTTAAAAACAGCCAAAGTGGTAGGAGTAGATTACCTGCCGCTTTTAGAAAAAGCAAAAACAGGTGATGTGGATGCGATCAGAACTTTTTTTGAATTTCATCGTTTCGCTGATGGACTTGACGGTTTTGAGCATGGACAAACTTGCTTAGAATTGATCCCTTTTGCCCAAGATGGTAATGTGGGACAAGCTTGTATTAATTTTAAACCGGGTATGAAAAAATTAATTTTGGAACGCCTGGTACTTGCTCAAACCCGTACCAAAAAGGAAGAATTGAAGCAGCCGTTAATTAATTGGGCAAATACTACTTATACGGCTTTGTCTGCCCCTGTTCAATCTTTAGTAAAGGATAGCACTGGAGCATCAAAAAATGTCCTCAAAATTGATTCGTTGGTTAAGGTTAAAGGGATCAAACCCGAGGATATACCACAAAAAAAATAATGAAAATCTATACAAAAACAGGAGATTTAGGAGAAACCAGCCTCTTTGGCGGCAAAAGGGTCTCAAAAGACCATGCACGAGTGGATGCTTATGGCACCGTGGACGAACTGAATGCTTTTGTAGGGCTACTGATTGATGCCTTGGAAAATCAACAGGATATACACCAACTATTAACGGATGTACAACGTCGTCTTTTTAGTTTGGGGGCACACCTCGCTGCTGATCCTGATGGTAATTTTCAAATGGGACATGATTTGCTCAATAACGATATTGTATTATTAGAGCAAGCGATGGATGCAATGGATGAAGTACTCCCAGAATTGCGAAATTTTATTTTACCGGGAGGCCATCCAACAATTTCTATTTGTCATGTTTGCCGAACAGTGAGCCGAAGGGCCGAACGTTCGGTGGTGTCACTACACCATGAAAGTCCGGTAGATCCAATTGCACTACAATACCTCAATCGACTTTCTGATTATTTCTTTGTTCTATCTCGCTTTTTAGGTAAATCCTTGGGCGCAAATGAAATAATTTGGACTAAAAGACCCGTATAATGCTGCCAGTTAAGCAAGATACCTTCCCCGTTCCTTTCCTGAAAAGGAACTCAATTTTATGGATAATGGGCTTGCTCGTGTCTATGCTTGCTGCAATTATTTTGCCTCGGACTACTGCTTTTGAGTACCGATATACGATAGACCGAACTTGGTGTTATGAAGACCTAATCGCTCCGTTTGATTTTTCAGTATCTGATAAAATGGAGGCGAACAATACGAGAACCGCTACACCTTATTATGTAATGGATCAAAATATTGTTAGAGAAAAGAAGGTAATGCTGGGTAATTTGATCCAAAATCAGATTAAATTGAGTAAACAAGATACTGAATATGAAGATATGATCGCTAATGTAGGGGCATATCGTGCATTGGGTATGAATCTACTGGATGCTATTTATCGTAGGGGGATCATAGAAACCAAACCGAAAAGCAACAATGGAATTGCTTTTGTGGGGCATACCAATAATCAGGTATCAGTCAATAGTATCTTGAGTATGAGCGAAGCGGTCGAAATGGCTACTGATTCATTGCCATTTAGTACACTGCGACAACCAGAACTCCTGTTACCGATGATAGAGAAAACACTTACTCCCAATGTGTTCTACTCCGACTCACTCACTACTTTATTGAGCAATGAAAGCGCTCCTTCGATTGGTCTGACCAAAAAAGGTACACTTATCATTAAAAAAGGTGAAAAAGTAGATGAAACTGTAAAAATTCAACTGGATTCTTTGTCGCGCAGTTACCAAACCGAAGACAAATGGAAAATTATATTGGGCTATTTTTTGTTCTGTTGTATCGCATTTATGAGTTTAATGGGGTGGTTGCTATTATACCAGCCTGAAATATTGACGAATTGGAAAGACCTTGCTCAGTTGTTTGCTATTATTATTGGTATATTGGGTCTGATTTCTATTTGTTATTATTTAGGGAATGCCGTACCCTTGTTGCTGCCTATTTATTTAATACCTTTAATCATGCGACCCAAATACAGTTTAAAATCTTCTATTGTTATTTGGTCGATCCCTGTTATGCTCACGGGTTTTGCTTTAAGTTGGGGAATGTTGTGGGTCAGTATTCAAATAGCCGGCGCAGGAATTGGTCTCCTGCTCAATGATCAGGTGGAGTCTTGGAAAGATAGGACAATTGCATTAATTATTATTTTTAGTGTTCAAACATTGGTATGGTTTGCATCACTTTTAGCCGATAAAGTACCTACTACCATGCAAACTACAGATTCAGTAGTGTTTTTGGCTATTGCGGCGTTATTATCTATAAGTCGATCGGTGTTGGTGCGATTTATCAATTTTCAAAGTGAATGAACCCTATCTACAGATATTGGCTCACTTTTACAGGGTTGTGCGGCGCCGTTTTTTATGTATTGCGGTACTATAAGGCTCGTGAAAAATATTTATCTCAATTATCTTGTGATGCCCTGAATACGCCTGAAATACCCACTAAAATTCATAAACGGTTAAAAAAATATATACCTGTTTTTTTGGTAATTGAGTATTTCTACACCTTACTTACAGGCATTACCCTTGATAAAGAGCAAATCAAGCGTTCTACGCTATTGTGTGGAATCACGCCTACGTTTGATGATATGATAGATGATTACGATTATACTACGGATCAAATTATGTCTTTAGTACGCGGTATTACCCTGCCCATTGAACCCGAATCTAAATGTGCAATACATTTTTATCAGGAAGGAGGGTTTGAGTGGAACCATTATTGGGATCATACTTTAGCAATACAAACCGAAAGCATTCATCAAAAAGCAAAAGGGCTCACACAGGATGAACTGTTGGCACTAACGCGAGAAAAAGGAGGCATTTCAGTGGTCTTCGGGTGGCATGTCATTACTCAAGAGCATGGAGGTAATGCCATAGCAAAAGCAGCCTACGAATTAGGTGCTTATGCACAGATCATTAATGACATTTATGATGTTTATTACGATCGCGCCTCCGATATTGTTACATTAGTGACCCAAAGCAATGATATCCGGCGTTTAACCCAGATACATGATTTGTTTTACCACCAATTACAGGACTCATTAGCGGATATTCCTGTTGGTACACGTAATAAAAAGCAGTTGAAGGCATTAATTGTTCTACTGTACGCCTTAGGCAAGGTGGCATTGGCACAACTATCAAATCTACAAAGTAAAAATAAAGACCTGTTTGATGTGCATGCTTTTTCTCAAAAAGACCTAGTTTGTGATATGGCAAACTGGAGCAATCGTATAAAATGGGGACTTATTGTCCTTCATCCTAAGTCAGAATAACAAGTTATTAGAGTACATTCGCGATCTGCTCCTTTATTTTTTCCAATTCATCCTTCATTTGTACCACAAATCTTTGGATATTAGCATCGTAGGCTTTTGCACCCAATGTGTTGATCTCTCGCCCCATTTCTTGGGTTATAAAGCCCAAGGTGCGGCCAGCAGAGAGTTTACTATCGTCCACTTGCTCCAAAAAATATTTACAGTGTTGGCTCAGTCGGATTTTTTCTTCGCTCATATCCATTTTTTCAAGATAATAAAGTACCTCTTGTTCAAAACGATTGGAATCTAAGTTCTCCCGACCAAATACTTCTTCCATATTGTTGCGCATACGTTCCCGCATACGCACGAAACGCTCCTGCTCAAATGGCGTAACGGTCTCGATAATGTCTGTAATCGTTTTAATGCGGAGTCGGAGGTCTTGCTCTATCACTTTTCCTTCTTCTTGACGGAACAGTTTTAGGGCTTCTAATGCCTCTGAAATAATGGATCTTAGTACGACCCATTCCTCCTCATCCGTTTCATTACCCTGCGAACCCATTACACTCGGAATACGCATAATAGAGGTAAGGATGTCTTTTTTGTCAAGCCCCAGTTCATCGGCTAATTTTGAAATTGCCAAATAATAACCCCTGAAAAGCGGTTCATTGAGACTAACAGGAGCAGCACCATCAGAATTCTGTAAGTCAATATTAATATCTACCTTACCTCGTTCGGCATGGTCTGTGATAAGCTTTCTGATTTCGGATTCCTTGTCCCTGTATTCACCTGGAATCCTGATTTTTATGTCTGTAACTTTACTGTTTAGAGATCGGAGTTCAACAACGATGGATTTATCGCCAAAAGAACCAATTGCCCGTCCGTAGCCGGTCATGGATAAAAGCATACATAGTTTGGGTTAAGATGCGTTAAAAGTTGGTATTTATTATGGTGCAAATGTACTAAGATGTAATAAAATATACCCTAAATAAAAAAAAAATCGTAGAAAGTTTGGTAGATTCATAAAGTCAACGGAGTTTGCACACGAATTTCACGGGATATAACGAACGAACCAACCAACAATTAATTTTTTTTTAAGTTTATCAGGATTTTTTTAACAAAATGCTTGCTAGACCAAAAAATTATCGGAACTTTGTGCCTCGTTTTTCGGGACTATCTTATTTGTTCATAGCTTATTCAAAATCAACACGATAAATCATGAGAAAGGCTGACCTTGTAAATGCCATATCGGAGAAGACTGGCATTTCAAAAGTTGATGTACTGGTTACAGTCGAAGCTCTTTTTAAAGAAATTAAGAATACCATGGAACATGGAGACAATGTTTATGTCCGTGGTTTCGGCTCTTTTATCATTAAAAAACGCGCTGCTAAAGTGGGGCGAAATAT
This sequence comes from Bacteroidota bacterium, assembly GCA_041160955.1. Taxonomy (GTDB): domain Bacteria; phylum Bacteroidota; class Bacteroidia; order Chitinophagales; family Saprospiraceae; genus M3007. The sequence goes on along the minus strand of JBEAVK010000115.1, from coordinate 13,450 downwards.
TAAAAGAGGAAAGTCTATTAATATTCCCGAACATTATATACCGGCGTTTAAACCAGCAAAGGTATTTACTGAAGAAGTAAAACAAAGGGTACATGCTCTGCCTAAAGACGAATCGGATGATTAATTTTTCCGTATCGTATCGCTAAAGCAGCGAAAATAAAAAAACACTATGAACAAACTACAGTGGATTGTTGTCAGCGTTTCGGTTGCTCTGTTTTTTACGCTCTGGCTAGGATTTGAGACAAAAAACAAAGATCAACAAACAACCGATCGCTCAAGAAATATCCAAGGCGAGGCAACTAGTTTTTCTACGTTGTTGGCAGATGCAAAAGAGCACCTGTCAGGCACACAAGCAAAGCAATTTGAAGCCTTAGAATTGGCTAGTTCGGCTGCTAACCAAAGTACAATAAAATCAGAAGCATTAAAATCTTTATCTGGTTTTTGGTACCGGTTCGGTAATATTCCGGTTGCAGGTGGATATGCCGATTCTGTAGCCATACTAGAGGGCACTCCTGTTGCTTGGTCTGTTGCGGGTGGAACTTACTATCAAGGATTGGTTGCCGCTAAAGATAACCAGTTGATTAGGACTTATTGCGCCTCAAAAGCCATTAAGGCTTTTGAAAGTGCAGCATCACTTGCGCCAGAAAATCCAGAGCATCGGGTAAATTTAGCCTTGGTGTATGCCGAGAACCCACCGCCGGATAACCCAATGCAAGCGGTGTTGATGTTAAAAGACCTAGAAACAAAATATCCAGATGAACCATCGGTCTATAATGCCTTGGGACGATTGGCTATTAAAACAAATCAGTGGGATCGTGCCATTCAAAGGTTAGAAAAAGCAATGACCCTCGATCCCAATAATTCTAATACGCCTTGTCTCTTAGCAAAGGCGTATGAAGGATCTGGAAATATGCAAAAAGCACAAGAAATGGCAGTAAAATGCCGAAAATAATATATCATTAATTCATAACTTAGGAGTTAAGAAACGATAAAAGTCAAAAGTACAAAATATTTGTAATGCCTTCGCGCCTTATATTATATGTCTTCAGCCTAACGTTTCTAAGACACTCCTTACAAACATTAAAGCAGCAGTATGCCTTGCGGAAAAAAACGTAAACGTCACAAAATTGCAACACACAAGCGCAAAAAGCGCCTTCGTAAGAACCGTCATAAGAAGAAGAATCGCTAGTGCCTGAACACAGGGCAATGGTACATCATCTGATGTAATATTGCCGGGACAGCACAGATTACTTTCGTCGAATTGCAGGGAATTTCCGTGGTACTTAGTGCCCGGAAATTCCTTTTTGGCGGTTTTCAAGCAGTTTCCGATCAATCTCTTGTTATTTCCCTAACCATCCCTTTTAGGTACTTTTCGCATCAGACGGCACCGCTTTATCCCGCTTCAGGGCCAATGCAAGCCCCCCTTTTGCAGTTTTTTGTATCTATCAAGTTTTTTGACCCACACCTTTTGGGTCCACTTTTGTAGCCCTTTTCGCTCCCAATACCAATTCCCTTCTACCATTTGACCAAATAATGGCGAAATTTGACTACTCCTCCTTGATTTATTACGATACTCTGCATTCTTGTTTTTCGACAAAACTTGATCCAATCCCGCTTCCGGCACTCTTTTGGTGTAACCTGCCTGCAAATTATTTATTCCTTAGTGGAAAAAGAACTCATTATTAATGCCTCAGAAAAAGGTATAGAGATGGCCTTGCTGGAAGCAGGGAAACTCGTGGAAATACACTACCAGAAAAACGATAATACTTTTTCGGTTGGTGATATTTTCGTCGGCAAAATCCGCAAAATGATGCCCGGATTAAATGCCGCATTCATTGATATTGGACATCGCAAAGACGCTTTTTTACATTATACAGACCTTGGCCCAAAACTAAAATCTGTAGTAAAATGGTCCAATGGTGTCGTCAATGGCTCTATTAATACCCATAAATTAGACAATTTTAAGTTAGAAGAGGATATTGTTAAAACAGGAAAAGTTGATCAAGTCCTGAACAAACGTAATCCTATTCTTATTCAGATCTTAAAAGAACCTATTTCTACAAAAGGCCCACGGCTTTCATGCGAATTAACGCTTCCCGGTAGAAGTATTGTCCTTACCCCTTTTAATGACATTGTTTCGGTGTCAAAAAAAATAGCCAATCCCGAAGAGCGTAAACGCTTGCACACCCTCGCCGAAAGTATTCGACCAAAAGGGTTTGGGATTATCATGCGTACTGCCGCAGAAGGCAAAAAAACGCAAGAATTGCACGAAGAGGTGGTTCATACAATGGGACGTTGGGAGGAAATTTACAAACAATTAAAAACAGTAACTCCGCCCGAACGATTACTCAGCGAAATAGATAAAGCAAGTAGTGTTTTAAGAGATCTACTCACCGATTCGTTTAGTAAAATTGTCGTAAACGAAAAGGAAATGTACGCTGATATTAGAGATTATCTAGCCAATATTAGCCCTGATCAGGTGAAAATTGTTCAGCATTATACCGGCACTAAGCCTATCTTTGAACAATACTCCGTTACAAAACAAATTAAAGCATCCTTTGGTAAAACCGCAACTATGGGGAGCGGTGCTTATTTGGTGATTGATAAAACGGAAGCTATGCACGTCATTGATGTGAATAGTGGACATAAAATTACCTCCAATGATGTAGAACAGACTATTTTTTCTGTTAATCTTGAAGCAGTACAGGAAATAGCGCGACAAATTCGATTGCGCGATATCGGAGGGCTTATTGTTATCGACTTTATCGATATGAAAAATGCAGAGCATAAAAGGCAAATTGCGAAAGCAATGGAGGATTTTATGCGCAAAGATCGTGCGCAGCATACCGTACTCCCTTTGTCAAAATTTGGTTTGATGCAAATCACGCGGGAACGCACACGGCCAGAAATTGAAATGAATACCGCAGAGGAATGCCCATCCTGTAATGGAACGGGAAAGATCAATCCAACTATACTACTCGCAGATGATATAGACCGCGATCTACAATTTATTCTTCAATCTAGGCCAAAATCTGATATTCGGATCCATGTACACCCTTATATTGAAGCATTTTTGAAAAAAGGTGGCTTCTTCAAGAGTAAGCAGTTTGCATGGTTCTGGAAGTTCCATAAGTGGATCAAAATTTTGCCACAATCAGATTTCCACATCAATCAGTACCGCTTTTTTGATGGCAACGAAGACGAAATTCGAATGAATGGATAGTCTTAATTTTAAACTCATATTCACGGGGCAACTTTCCTCGCCTCGTGAATATGCCTTTTTATAAATAAAAAATAGTGCTAAAGCATAATCTCTATTCAAAACCCTCATACGCGCTAAGAGATGAAAGTACTCGCTCGCAGAATTACTAACCTGACCGATGCCCGTTACTTTGCTGCAAAGGACGTAGCCTACCTCGCCTTTAATATGGAGGCTGGAACGGAAGGCTACCTCGATCCAATGTATATGCAGGCCATGCGAGAATGGGTAGAAGGGCCAATTATTACTGGCGAATTTAATGATGGTACCTCCTTAGAGATCATCAACGAGGCGGTGCGTTTTTATAACTTAGGTGCTGTTATTGTTCCCGATACATTGAGGCATGCTCAAATAGAAGCACCCGAAATTATCGTCAAAATAATGCTCCACCAAGCGCAAACAAGTGCTATTGAGCCGCCAAATACCGAAAATATTACTGCGCTTTTATTAGAACTGAATGATCCCAGCGTCTCTTGGTTGGATATGCAAGACCTGCTTGCGCATACCTCTATCCCAATTATACTACAATTTGATGCGGCTCCCGTTGCACTACCCGATATTTTGAGGTACGTTTTACCGTATGGAATTAGCCTTACTGGTGGGGAAGAAGAGGCTGTGGGGGTAAAATCTTTCGATGAAGTAGAGGAGATCTTTGATTTACTGGAGACCTGAATTGTTTATTCGTCATAAAAAAATATATCCATGACTTATCAATTATACAACGGTGTAGAAATGCCTTTGCTCGGTTTGGGTTGTTGGGCAATGTGGAATGAAGAAGCACAAAAAACGGTAGAAAATGCACTCGAAATAGGATACCGGCTTATTGATACCGCGTCTATGTATCAAAATGAAGCCGCAGTAGGTGCGGGCATTGCCGCATCGGGTATTGCTAGAAAGGATATTTTCGTCACCACAAAAGTAGCCAATGACGATCAGGGTTATGATAGTACTTTGCGTGCGTACGAAAAGAGCTGTCATCTTATGGGCTTGGATTATGTTGATTTGTACCTGATGCACTGGCCAATTAAAGGCAAACGGAACGAAACATGGCGCGCAATGGAGCGACTATACGAAGAAGGCGCTGTTCGGGCTATTGGGGTTTGTAATTACGCATTACCTTTTTTACAAGAAATGGAGGGTTATGCTCATATCGTACCAATGGTAAACCAATGTGAGCTAAGTCCTTACCTCTACCAAAAAGATTTGGTGGAAGCTTGTATTGCTAAAAATATACTGATGCAGGCTTGGTCGCCGATTGTCAGAGGAAAAAGGTTCGATGACCCAAAACTACTTGAAATTGCCCGAAAATACGATAAATCACCCGCTCAAATCCTAATTAGATGGGGATTAGATCATCGGTTTTCTACCATTCCCAAATCCGCGTCAAAAGAAAGGCTATTGGAAAATTGGCAGGTATTGAATTTCTCTATATCAGCAGATGACATAGCACTAATGGATGGTTTTGACGAGGGATTTCGGGTTTCAGGAGAGGATCCAATGTCTATGTATTAATTATTTTAAATAAATTTGCACTATGACACGCAGAGTATTAGAAACGGAACAAAAGGCACTTGAGGTGAATTTGGACGAGCCCATTTACGGTGCTTTTGCCGAAATAGGGGCTGGACAAGAAGTAGCACGTTACTTTTTTCAGGTAGGGGCGGCAGCAGGTACTATTGCCAAATCAATGAGTGCTTACGACAAGACCGTTTCCGACGAAATATATGGCCCCGAACTAGTGGGTAAAGGCCGCTATGTTTGCGAAAGCCGACTTTATAAAATGCTCGACCATGAATATGGGCTTATGGAGCATCGTTTGCGGGAAGAGCGCCCAAGTCATACTTTTTTTGCTTTTGCAGATACAGTAACCGCCATTAATTATGCTAAAACAATTAAAGGTGATGGTTGGCTCGGTATCAGATTCCAATTGCAACCCAATGCGGCACCCAATGATTTGATCGTGCATGTGCGCATGTTAGACCAGGACAACCGCTTACAGCAGCAAGCTATCGGTATATTAGGTGTTAATATGGTGTATGCTGTTTTCAGGTACTTTAATGACCCAGAGACGTTGGTAACCAGTTTAATGGACAATCTTAGAGGGCGTGTATCAATTGATATGGTACGGCTTACTGGCCCCGATTTCCCGACGGTCGATAATCGTTTGGTTTGTCTTTGGATGGTAAAAAATGGCCTATCGCCTGTTGCTATTTTTGGTAAAGATGGAAATAGTTTGCACGCTGGTGAGTTTCTGTATAGGCATTCCATATTGATTGCAAGGGGCAGTTATCGTCCACCAACTTTAGTGCAGCAGGATATGATAAGGCATGCATACGAACAGTTCTTGGATGAACCCGATGTAGATCGTGCAAAGGCCGACTTTCTGACGGAAATTACTTTGGACAACTTAAAGAATGGTACGGATGAAGTAGATGAACGCGATTTTATTGATAGAGCAACGCTTTTGTGTGCAATGGGGCAAACTGTTATTGTTTCAGATTGTATGGAACACAAACGCTTGATAAAGTATTTTTCCGAGTACAAAGTGCCTCGTATTGGTATGGCAATGGGAGTCCGGAAACTAGAAATTATTTTAAAAGAAACTTGTGAACAGCATTCGGATAATTTATTAGCGGCTTTTGGCGAATTATTTCCGCGCAACGTTCGTTTTTATATTTACCCGGCATTACAGGAAACGAGTAAAGCAATCATTACCGCAGAAAAAATTAATTTACCTTACGCTATCCATAGTTTATACGATTATCTATTGGAAAATAATAATATTGTGGATATTAAATCTTATGATCCGGCGGTACTTCATATTTTCCATAAACATGTGCTAAAAGCAATCCAAGAAAAACAAACAGGTTGGGAGTCTGCAGTGCCAGATAAGGTAGCCCAACTTATTAAAGAATTAGATTTGTTTCACTATTGATTTAACTTGGATTGGTGTTAAACAATCGATGAATAACGCAAAAAGGGGCAAAATAAGGCTGTCAAATTTGTACCTTTATTAAAATCTCATTCCTCAGCACGGAATGCCGACAAAAAATTGCGTATAGTCTCCTTGTTTTCTCTGAAATTTTTTGCTCCCCGCGTAGCAGTGACAATACTACAAGGAACTTCTTTGGCAATTTCTCGTTGCGACAAACCACGGTCGCAAGCGTCGTAAATCCGCCAGCGTTCAATTATTTTTGCGCGTTCACTTTCTGTAAAAGTAAGGTCGAGTAATTCATCCAAGGATGTGGCTGAGTTAGCAGCACTAAATAAGCGGTAAAGCATATTGTATATAGAGCATTTAGTGGGTGAATTATGCTTGGAAACGGTGTAAATCTAGTTTTAAGGCGAGCCCCAGCATCAGTGTAAAGCCAATCAGAGATGATCCTCCCGCACTGATAAAAGGCAAAGGAATGCCAATAATAGGGAATAATCCCATGGTCATACCAATATTTACGATAAAGTGTACAAAAATGACACCAGTTACACCATAAATATAAAGCCGAGAAAAAGGACTCCTTTGGCGTTCAGCCATTATTGTTAGCCTAATTAATAGCCATGCAAATAAAGCAATCACGGCAAAAGTACCTGCAAATCCGTGTTCTTCCCCGATAGTACAGAATATAAAATCCGTACTTTGCTCTGGCACGAATTTCAGTTTAGTCATATTCCCCTCGAATAAACCTTTACCCATCAAACCACCCGAGCCAATAGCCATTTTGGAATGAAGCAGGTTATAGGCGGCTCCGCGTGTATCCGTGATCTCCCACGGGCGTAACCATATTTTGATCCTTATTTGTTGGTGCGGTGCAAGAATTTTGTAGCAAGCAAAATTAGCGGTGAACACCAATATACTGGACAGTGCCAAGAGTATGCCCCAAAATTGTAATTGTGATTGGATGATATTGTTTTTTCGCAAGTAATTGGGTAAAAAAGTCGCAACAAATAAGACCAAAGGTGCGGCTATTACCCATAAATCAATATCGGGTGGTAAAATGACATTAGAATTATCTGCGGTAGCCATCAGCCATTTGAGCAAAGGTTGCCAATACCAGATAGTCGGTAATAAAACACACCAAACACCCCACCAAACATTTATATATTGCTTGAATCTACTGATTAATAGCGCACTTACAAACATAAATAAATGTGCTACAACATAAGGTGGATCAAAAATAAGCCCTAAAATGACCAAAAATGCGGTACCAAATCCAAGTACATACCAACTAGGAGCAAGCCCTTCGCGGTATAGCACCAACATGAAGGAGAAAAAAACAAGTGCCGATCCCGTATCTTTTTGCAAAAGAATAATGACTACGGGTAATAAAAAGATAGCAAAAGCAGTAAGGCGGCTTTTTAGGTTTTTCATATTTGCACCTGTACTACTCAAGTAGGCCGCCATAGCCAGGCAGGTGCCAAATTTACCAATTTCGCTTGGTTGAATTGTAAAGCCGCCTATGGAATACCAAGCTAGAGCACCATTTATTTCCCGTCCTAGAAATATAGTACCGAACATCAGCACCAGCGAAGTAAGGTAGATCACAAACGCAAATGTGCGCCAAATGACCCAGTCAACCATCATTATCACAAACATAATTACCATGCAGGTCACAATGAAAAACAATTGTTTGCCCTGAACGGTGCTTAATGAAATAAAGGAGTAGGGATCATTAGGATCGCGATTAACAGCATAGATCATCAGCCAACCGCAACTGACCAAAGCAATAAAAAGACTTAGTGCCTGACGGTCTATGTCCTTTATTTGTATCGTGGGGGATGCATTTTTGGAAATGCTCATTGCTTACTCAAAAAATCGCGTGGATGAATATTAGATTCTTTCGCGGGATATGCGCTGGGGTAGAAATCTTTTAAAATAGAGACCAAACCAAGAGCCTCTGTGCGGGTTCGGCAAGCCCCAACCCGTAACTTATAATATGGCTTTTCGTTGATCCAGTCAACATATTGATCTGGGAACTCTAACGCAACCTTAGCCCTGGCTGCCTCTACCTGTTGCCGATCGGTGGTAGAGAGGACTTGTACGCGCCAGCCCTCTATTTTCTGGTTTTTCTGATTGGCAGTAGTCCAAGCACTCATCATATCGGCTACTTTAGCGCCTTCATTGATTTGTATCTCTTGTGCAAATACATCGCAAAAGGTGCAAAAGAGCAAGTATGTAACAGCAAAAATTCGGTAACAGGGCATATAATTAGACTAAAAGTAAATTATTTCAACAAATCTAATCCAGCGGAACTTCCAATGCGATCCGCGCCGGCCTTAATTAGGGCTATTGCTTGTGCATGTGTTTTAATACCGCCCGAAGCTTTGATTTTCAAAGATGGATCTGCAATTTTTTTCAATAGCGTTACCATTTCTGGTGTTGCATCGAAGCCATGCATACCTGTTCCTGTTTTGAGGAATTTTACCCTTGATTTTATGGCTTGATCCGCAACACGTTGGATTTCATCTGTTGTCAAAAGTCCCATTTCTAGGATCAGTTTCAGCCATTTTCCGCGCATATTAGTTGCTAAAGCCATACCTTCGATATCATTTTCGACGTGGTTCCAGTTATTGCTTTTGATGGCGGCAATATTGACTACACCGTCTATTTCATCAGCACCTTCATCAATAGCACGTTTGATTTCTTCGGTTTTTGCAGCCAATGCAGAGTAGCCCATTGGGAAACCTACTACAGTTGCTACCTTTATTTTACCGTCATCACCAACGATACGTTTGGCTTCACGTACAAATAATGGCGGCACGCATACACCGGCGAAACGTTGCTCCACAGCGACCTCACAAAGTTTTCTCACATCTGTGATAGAGGTATCAGCCCTCAATATGGTGTATTCTAAGTATTGTTGAATTTGCTCCACGTAAATCTATTCAATTGTTTTAAAATGCAAAGGTAACCATGTAGTTCGATATTTCTGAACTAGGGTGTAATTGTTTTTAAAATGACGAAGATTTAGTTAGAAACAGGCACCTTAATTTTCTTTTTGAACAGATGCTGCTGCTTGGTTTAGCCCTCGTCAATCTATTTTCCATTTATCTGCTGCAAAAACCATTCCCTTTCTTGTTCCTGGATTGGATTTGTTTCCATTACCGCTTTTCTAAATTTTTCAACCTGTGGTTTGGAGTATGTATTAAGGTGTAATAATTTTTTCATCAGCATGATGATGTTCTTGAATACATTTTTGTAACTTTGGCTCATAACCTCTTTTCTTTGGAGGTAAGAGCGGACAGCCTCAATAAGCGACTCCAAAGCATCGTACTCACCTGTTTTATAGTAAATTTTGAGCAACATAATTTTTGCAACAACATTCATTAACATATCATCGTACTCAAATTCCCTTAAGAGTATTTGCGCTTTATCGTAATCATTCCGTTCATAATATAGGCGTGATAAGTTAAACTGAACAGTACTATGGCGGTGTTTGTCCTCCAAACGGCTGCTAAATTTTTCAATAAAACTTTCTGCCCATTCATAGTTTTTAGTTTTAATGGCCGAATATACCGTATTGGTAAAGATAAACTTGGATACTATATCTTGTTCATCTACTAATACCTCTAAGTCAAATCCTTTTCTATAGAGGTCAAAAGCCTTTGAAAAGAAAATCTCTTGACCAATATTGATCCTACTTACACAATAATTAATGGATAATAAATATAGTTCTCTTAGTTCTGGCTTGGGAAAGGAAGCACTGTGCTCATTTAATATGCGTGTGAGGTTTTCAAAGTGGGCGGGTTCATTCCTATCCGTAATGGCACGATAGCCATAATAGTAAACGGCAACCCCTACTTCATCAAGCATACTTTTTTCTTCTACCATTTTTAGCATGGGTTCCAGAAGACCAATATCGTATGTTGCTTTTTTATCTATGGCTTGGTGCGAAAGCATACGGCATGCAATTCGGAGTTTGTTGGCCACAAAAGCCATATCGAGCTCGTTGGATACTAGTTGCAGGTTCATATCACCTACTGATTTGGCGGCGGCTGAATAGAAATATTGTTCTTGCTCTACATTAAATTTGTCAAAATGGTATTCGCTATTTCTAAAAGGGGTTTCTGTAAGTTTTCTCTTAGCCGTTTCCAAGGCTTGGCGGTAGGGTTTATCTAAATGCCTCCGACGATAAATACTGGCCAGTGAAAGTACAGGGCGAACAGGTTCTTTTTTGTACTCCTTAAAAACCAAATAATCCTCAATTGCTTTAAGTAGAAAATACATCACTTGTCTTAAAAAGGCATCATCGAAAGGCTCTTTTGGGAAAATGGCTTTCCATATTACTTCTTTTTCCGGCAGGTTTTTACTTTTTATCAAGAAGTCAAATAAATCAACCGCATCTTCGCGGTGATTATGCGCCGGAGAGTTCAGCCATTTATTGAGTTCCCTTATCTCTTTATCGCTCAAAGATAGGATAACCTCACTTAAAACACTTTTTTGCATAGATTGGATTTATTTTTTCCTAGGTGCAAAGGTAATTCTATTCAACAAATTATCGTCAAATCCCTAACCTTTAAACGCTATTATTCGTCAAATAGATATATTTTTTCGCAAAAATTAACAATATTGATTAATTTTGTCTCCATATTTTTCAAAACTTGTAATAAATTTATTTCAACAAATGACAAAAATTGCCTTTCAGTACCAAAAAGTCTTGCCGCACTTTTGTATCGTCAAAGAAAACTTATTTATCCATTATCTCATGTCAAAGTATATTTTATCATTTGCTTTTTTACTCTCTGCCCATCTGTTGATCGGACAGGGTTGGGAGCGTATTTATTCTGGTGGTGGGCAAGATGAAGCATTTGATGTGGAAATCACACCAGATGGAGGTTATATTTTGGCTGGTTTTTATAACGGCAATAACCTGAATCTAACTAAAGTAGATGTAGATGGCTTTTTACAATGGAATAAGATCAATATTGTTTCGGCTCCAGCGCAGGCACGAGCCATAGAAGTTGCTCCAGATACAAGTTATTATATTACAGGTTGGCAAGGAAGTGGGACTGGAAGAAATGGTATGCTCATCAAGACTGATTTTGGGGGCAATTTAATTTGGAATAAAACATTAGGGGTAAGTGGTGTAGATGAATTTAATGATATTGCACTATTATCCGATGGTTCTGTTGTGTTAGTAGGGTATAGCGACAGCCCAGAACAGATGAGGGTGGTGAAAACTGCCGCTGATGGTACTTTGATTTGGAGCAAAACATTTGGCTTGCTAGATTTTGAGGAGAAGGGTAGCGATGTTGTAATCGCCGAAAATGGCGATATTGTCGTGGCTGGTTATCGCCGCAAAGTGCCAAATCAAAAAGATATATATGTTGTCCGTATTAATCAGGATACAGGTGATTTGATTTGGGAACAAGTTTATGCGATTAGCCCAAGTGCGGAAGAAGAAGCTACTGGTATTACATTAGCAGGAGATGGTAATTTAATAGTTGCGGGTTATGTTCTTTTACCTGCTGGCGCGCCGGATTTCCGGGGATTGGTCATGAAAATATCGGGTACTGGCGATCCTGTTCCAATGTGGATACAAACTCAGGATTTTATTAATAAGGCATCCGTTTTAAATGATATCGAATCCGATAGTAAAGGTGGTTATGTTGTTACTGGCCGTACACCTGAGATCGCAAATGTAGAGTCTAGTACTTATATTGCCCGTTTGGATGATATGGGAGTACTGGTATGGGAAAACACTGCTAAAAAATCAGGTTTAACAGAGGGTTATGCCGTAAACCGTGCCGCCGATGGTGGTTTCGTTGCCGTTGGTTATGCGTCCACTTCAACCAGCCCCTTGCAGGCACCTCGTTATACTTATATGGTGAAGACAGATGCTGATGGCAATTTGTTTACCAATTATATATCGGGCAATATTTTTAATGACCTTAATAATGACTGCGAACTGCAATCCAATGAGGCTCCGTTAAAGAACTGGTTGATTAGGGTTTCTAGCCCCGATTTTACCCGTTACACCGCCACTCAGCAGAATGGAGACTATTTTTTAATGGTGGACAGCGGTACTTATGATATAAAAGTTTTTCCACCTAATGGTTATTGGTCAACTTGTCAAAGTACAATTACTGTACCGGTTTTGGGTTTTTATGACACCATTAGAACAGATATAGGTATCATAAGAGATCAAATTTGCCCTTACAACGAAGTAGATGTACAAACGCCTATTCTTCGTCGTTGTACCAATAATACTTATACCGTACGTTATTGCAACTCGGGTACAAGTGCTTCTCAAAATACAAAAGTAGTGGTCGTCAAGTCGCCTGATTTTGCGATTGTTTCGGCATCTAAGCCTTATATTGTTCAAGGTGATTCCTTGATTTTTGATATAGGCCTGATATTGGCAGGGAATTGTGATAATTTTACTATTGATGCCTTTTTAGATTGTGATGTCGCACTCACTTCTGCTCATTGTATGCGCGCCTCCATTACGCCTGACACTTTTTGCGGTGTAACTGGCTGGAATGGTGCTATTATTGAGGCAACTGCCAAATGTGACTCTGGCCGAGTCAAACTTTCAGTAACCAATAGAGGAACAGGTACTGCTAATGAATTAGAATATGTTATCATTGAAGAACTGATTGTATTGAGGGTTATTCCACCTAATAGTGAAATTGGAATCATCCATAAAATAGATCCAGGTGCTGATACGACGGTATTTAATATTGCTTCCACAGGCAAAACATACCGTATTATAGCAGAGCAAACAAGCGGTTATCCTGGCAGGAGTATTCCAACTGCTGCCGTAGAAGGATGCAAAACCGACACTATACTGAATACATCAACGGGTTTTTACACTGTATTCCCCGAAGATGACGCAGAGCCATTTGTGGCTTATGATTGCCAAGAAACGTACGAAACCGATTTTAATCCTGATTTTTTAAAGAGAGGCCATCCCAAGGGTTACAAAGATCCACACTATATCAAACCCGAAACTGATATAGATTATTTAATCCGATTCCAAAACACCGGTACAGATTCCGTTCACCAAGTATTTATCAGGGATACCTTATCTCCTTGGCTAGATCCTGCGTCCGTGAGGCCGGGCACCGCGAGCCATCCTTATACTTATTCGGTGTATGGTGACGGAATAGTTCAGTTCACTTTGACGAACATTAATCTAGCACCGACCGGTAGCAGCAATAGTGAAGGGTATGTCAAGTTCCGTGTTTCCCAAA
>JBEAVK010000096.1:0-5149 GCA_041160955.1 Bacteroidota bacterium | reverse complement strand
GCGAAAAATGGGTAAATAAATTTTTCATAAATATTAATAATAATAATTTTCGTTATGTCGTCTGCTTCAATGGAATTTGTATCTTCCATTTTAACTTTGATTCAATGATGAGATAACCTCCCTTTTGTATAGCGTAAGTTCCTTTCAGCCCCATTTCTTTTACTAGCATCCGCGGCAATTGGTAGTTTTCTTCTACCAAGAACGAAGAGCGATGATCCAAAAACTTGACTGCCATAAGCGTCGGCACCTGATCCTTCCTCAATTCCAGCACAATCAAATCTCCTTTTTTTTCATAAGTTAGCAAACATGGACAACTGGCACATTTGTACTGCTGTGCATAAATCTGCGACACCAGTACACATACACCATATCCATCGCAATTTTTGCTGGGCGAGCCAAAAATCACTTCTGCATGTATTCTTATTGATTTGCCAACAGCGGGCAAAGAATATTGCAATAATTGCTTTGGGGCGGCGGGGGAATAAGTGATATTTTTCATTATTAGATTAAAATTATATTGTTCAGTGCTGCAAAGGTGTAAGTTGAATCACTGGTAATAACAAAAAGTAATCATGCTTTTATATGGTTACACTATCAGGAAAAGCAGTAGAAATAAACTTTGTAAATAACTTATAATCAATTATTTATGATAATAATTTTTGTAAAATCCAAGCAAAAACATCTTGAATAGGTCTTATAATTGGCCTTAAAAAAGTATAAGCCATCCCTAATTTAAAGGAATAGCTTATATCTTGTTTAAAGAGGCGGCTGCACGGTAAGCAGACACCCTGTGCAAAAGAGCAGTATCTAAGCAGAAGTAGTATCAACTACAATAGATCCGCCAGTAATGGCACAGAAGAGAAATGGTACGAGAGTGTTACAGTTGTTCAAATTTTTCATAAGAAGTAATATACTTTTGTATGGATTAGTTAAAATAATGAACAAAGATTCAAATTGTTGAAGAATATATATGCTAAAAAAAACTACCTTTCTGTGTATCTAAAAATAAAAAATAATATGCCAAGCACAGTAATAATTCATTGGTTATGAATTGTTTGTAATTTTAAAGAAATTGAAAAATAATTTTTTATTTATGGTGGAGAAACTAGATTTTATTTAATTTTACCTTGTTTTATACAAAAATTATTGGCTAATCTTTCCTAAATCAATAGAGTGTGTGACAAAATCGGGGCTTGATGTCTTATTTACGCAATAAATGAATTTCAACAAAATTGTCGGTACACATAAAACATCATGACCCGATTTTGTCACACACTCAAATGAATAGGATAACATATAGCTCCTGAGTTGGGATACTGCTATATTCCAAATACACAGCATGGTAAAACACATTTACACAGCACACCAGAAAGTATCGTACACATTAAAGCCGATGGGTATTTATGGTGTTTTCTTTTTCTGTAGCCGCTCTTTTCGTTCTGCTAACCCTTCCATCCCCAATTGCCACAATACCTCAAAAGGAAGGATTTCAATTTCGTAGGTTTGGTTCAAAATGTCAAATTTTGATTCCTCCAATACCTTTATATGTTTACTTACTTTGTCTGCAATTCGTTCGGGGTCAAACTGAGCCAAAGGAACGGCCAATAGCATTTTAATCAAAGTAAAACTACGCTTTGTTTGATTTCCCCTAAGGTAATTATAGCAATATTGGTGTATGGTTTCCATTTCATCCAATATTTGTGGAAATTTTTCTTCCCGGAGCAGTATAAGTAAACGAACAATGATAATGGCAATATTACGGCCTCCCTTATCTTTTGTCAGGATAGAAGCATCGTTGATAAATTTACTCAGTTTAAATTTTTTGGTAAATGAAGTGGACACCTTACCACACAGCGATAAATAGTGGATATACGCTTCGTACAATCCCCATAGTTCTTTCATATTATCTGGTAGGAACTCTAGTTTTGGGTGGTTGATGATATATTTAAGCAGCGCACCCGCTTTTTCATACTCCGCAGTGTGCAAGAGGAGCAAAAAGTATAAATCTTGGTATTTAAACCAGTTAAATGAGCCTTCAGCAAAAAGAGAAATACAGTCCTTGGCCACTGCTTCCGCTTCTTTAAACTGCCCCATTTGGATATGACAGACCAGTATTTGATAATTAAATATTTGCAATGGGATATTTGCTTCATAAGGCAATGACCTGAAATAGTCTAATGCTTCGCTACAAATCACCAAAGCATTTGGGTAATCATCCATGGTAGAATACCGCAATAGGCGCACCAAATAACCATACATTTGGAGTTTGTAAGACGATTGCGTATGCATCTTTGCTTCTATTGCTTCGCTGTACCGGATCGCCATATCATTGGCCTCGCCCTTTGCGGCTTGATTATTGGCCAATTTGATCGTCAAATCTGTATAATATTGCTCTGCTAATAATTCTGCTTGATACAGTTCAAAGTACTGAGCAAATTGTGTTGATGCCAGCACTGATTTTTTTTCGTTGGCCTCCCTCACGCCGTACTGGATACGCAAATAAGAGGTAATATCCATGCAAAGCAATGTAAAATGGTATTTTTCTGCCTGCTTGAGTAATCTATTAGCCAAGGCTACTGCAGATGTATTGGCATTTACACCGGTTAGTATTTTCACCACCACCCATTGTTTGTGGCACTGGTAATAAGATCGCTGATAGTCGTTAAATTTAGTTTGGTTACTATTAATATTCATAACTGCACTATACAGCCGTGTCTTTAAATCCGATTTTAGGCTTCTGTACTTGCCACCTGTTTTATCTTCCGGAAAGAGCAATTGAGCACCTTCTTCGTCAGAATCGATACTGCCGGCATCTAGGGCATCTAATAATTTATTCATCTTTACATGATGAACCCCTTGCTCCCCAACAGTATCGGACAGCGAAAGGGTCAAAATACCCTTTTTAATTAATTGCAATATTTCTTTTACTTCTTTCATAGAAATGTATAAATATGTAGAGAAACATCCAGAGCCAGTAAGAAATAATATATAAACATCTTCCTATCAGTGTATTGCAACTTGAAGTTATAATGCCACACTATCACCTATTCACTAATAAATTGACCCACAAAAAGAAAAGCACGCTCCTAAATAATACTCCACGTAGTTTAAAAACAGAATCAATGATGCAAACATACAACAAATATATTATCAGCAAAAATAAATGACAGCAATTCTTGCTTTGAAGGCTTGGTTTTTGTTTTTGGCACAAAATATACAATTTATATTAGATTTCATTTTGCAACTGCTAAATAATTGCTAAAAAATGAAGCCGGTACAACAACAACGCCAAATAATATTGCAAAGCGAGCATGGCTGCATAAATAATAAAATATTCCCCATCTTATTCAAATCATTTTCCATAAAAACTTAGCCAGCGGTTTCGGATCAAAAGAGCAGGAAGTTTTTAGTCAGGCAAGCCGCTTTTGGGGGTTATACTTCGACTCTGTAGGTTTTGTGCATAAAAATCCTGTAACGGACTTATAAATCTATGATACTTTGGTGCAAACGGCTAAAAAATTGACTATCTACAGCAGTTCCCAGTTCGCCACCTACGCGTCCCGCACGAACTACATACCTTTGTTTTTGGCTGGACATATTTGCATCAAAACGCATTAGATGGGCTAAGCCGTGCTCTTCGTAGCAAAAAAGTGCTTTTTCATCTGCTGTCTCGGCGATAATGAGCGTATCGGGTAATACCCCCTCGTGGTTGAATATCTGGACTGGCGCACCGTATTGTGCTGGGCCGAGACACTTTTTACCTGTTTGTGCATTCTGCTCAAGATCACCGATCAGTTGTTGCAAGTCATCTTTTAACCAATTGACCATTTCATTGTCTTCGAAGAGGCCCATGCGCTGAACTAATCTAATTTTGTGCACTAAAGGTTGAAGCATATACGGTGACCAGTACTCCACACCTGGAATTGCTTGATAAAGTGCTAATGCTTGGCAACAGAGGTCGAGCCAGTGGGCTACTTTTGAATGTTGCATAAACGCTTTACCTAATTTCTGACGGCGGAAATGTTCGTCATTTAGTTCAAAACAAATACTAAAGTACAGCGAGAATGCTGCTAATGTACGGTACTGCGGGAGTATAGTGAATGGGATATTGTGTATTGTTAGGCGTAGGCGCGCTTGTGGCAGTTTCTGTACCTGTTTAAAATCATGGATAAGCATGTTCAGATAGGTATCGATACCAGTGCCTTGTACCAGCGATTGTGCGTAAAAATCACTACAAGACCAGCCTTCGGGCCATATATCAAGGTCGTGTAAATGGTAGACAGCCGCCACTTCCATACCGTGTGTGTAGGATATACTGTTGATGCCTGTAAAACGCGCCCTTGCTGTACTTTCGCTGGTGCCAGGGTAGCGCTTTCGGTAATCGTCGATGGCCTTTGCCCGGTTCTTGAATTTTTGAGTAACGGCATTGAACAGGCGTACTTGAATCTCATTGAGCATTTGTTTTAAGAATATAAGGTAGTGTTTGGTGCAAAGTTGCTAAAAGTAAGAAACGTCCAGCAAAGATAGCAGAATTTATGAACATAACCAATACTTTGAATAGTAATTCTGAAATTAATATTTAAAAAGCGCAGAAATCCTGCGGAATATTTTCAAAAGCGCAGTATTACATATATTTTTTATTTGCACACTACCCCTTGAATACCCCACCTTTGCCATAAGCATTTTTTAAGGTTTCCTTTCTGGCCAGTTATGTATCTTCTCATGCTTAGGAATGATGAAACAATAACTTATCACTTTTGGCTGATTCCTTTCCGCTCGCACTGCCTATCTTTTCGTTTAAATAGCCCCACTATTCGCACTAAAAGATACTTGTCCGAACAAAAATTAATCTACCCAAAAATGATAATTTATTGTTTTATCATTCCTTAATTCACAATTTTTTCTCTAATTTTTCAAAATTAAACTTACCAAAATATGCCAATTGCAGCGGCTGCCGGAATAGGATCATTATTTATTAGTGGGGGTGATGTAGTGTTAGTGGGCGTCCAAAGAACCTATGCTCTGGCGGGTACAGCATTAGCAACCGCTTCTGCACCATACACTATGGGTTTGAGTAGTGGTTCTGGGACTGAACTTGGAAATACAGGAAATACTATCAATATACAGTGGCCGAATACACCTGGAGTTG
>JBEAVK010000149.1:0-3448 GCA_041160955.1 Bacteroidota bacterium | reverse complement strand
ATAATAAGTTGCCTCTGCTGTATTCAGCCTATGAAATAGTTCCCAGGCGGTGTCTCCCAACCAAAAAAAGGGCTTGCTGTAAAATCCGGCTGAAATTGACCAGGCAACCCGGAGCAAACTGACCAGGCAACCCGGTTTAAATTGACCACCCTATTTAGTGCTAAATTAGGTCAGATTTAATTGGTAAAAGAATGGTAAAAGAGGTGCCTACCTTCCGAATTAAAAATCGGAATGAGATGGCAAATAAACCAGTTACCATGAATAGGATCAGATTAATCATGCAAAGCCTAAATCAAGGCGAGAGTATTATGGAAATAAGCCGTAAATATGGTATATCCAGAAATACTATCAAGAAATACCGTAACTCACTGAGTTTAGATGGTTCTACTGTAGCGCCCATCACTGAGTTAAGTGATGAGCAATTATCGGATCAACTACAGAGCCCTGTAAAGGAGGAAGATAGTGGAAGCAGGCACAGTCGACTGAAGATTAAAAAAGAATTCTTACTCAAAGAGCTCGCCAAAAAGCATATGACCAAACAGCTTTTATGGGAACAATACAAAGAAGAAGAGGGAGATAATGCTTATAGCAACTCTCAGTTTGGTCATTACCTCCACAAGTGGGAATGTCAACAAAAGACTGTCATGGTATTAGGGAGTAAACCGGGCGAACGATTAGAAGTAGATTATGCAGGGGATAAGCTAACCTATATAGACAAGGAGAGCGGAGAGATAAAGCAATGTGAGGTCTTAGTTTGTGTATTGCCCTATAGTGACCTTATTTACTGTGAAGCCCAGGAGGATCAGCGTCAGATGAATTTTGTAGAAGGTATAGGTAGGTCGTTACATTACATTGGATGCGTACCCAAACTTATCATAAGCGATAACTTAAAAAGCGGCGTAAAAAAACCTGACAAGTATGAACCTGAGCTCACAGAGTTATGTGAACAGATGTCCCTATACTATGAGACACACATGACAGCCACACGCGTAAGGAAGCCCAGGGACAAAGCCAGTGTCGAACGTAGTGTAAGGTTGGTCTATCAGCGCATATATGCCGTTATAGCAAACAGACCATTGTCTGATCTGACGGAACTAAATAGGTTAATATCCAAGGAACTGGAGTACCTGAACCACCGCAAAATGGAGCGAAACAATATGAGCAGATGGGAAGAATACCTGGAGATGGAGAAGCCTTGTATGCTGCCCTTAAAAGTAAGTAAGCTTTTAGAAGTAAAAAAAGGCAGGATCGGAAAAGTAAACAAAAACTACCACATACAATTAACGGAAGATAAGCACTATTATAGTACACCTAAGGAATATGTATCAGAAGAAGTGAAGATGATATATACCCTTCGGGAAGTAGAGATATACAAAGGGAATAAGCGGATTGCCGTGCACCTGCGAGATCGCCGTAAGTATCAATATACTACTAAAGCCGAACATATGCCAACGCATCATAACGAGATGCAAAAAATACGGGGTTATACATCCGAAGATTTCATTAGACAGGCTAAAGAAATAGGCGAACATACCCAAAGAGTAGTGAAAGAAATCTTACAGTCCAGACCATACATAGAACAAAGTTTTCTAAGTGTGTTGGGTGTCATCAGGTTGCAACATAAATATAGTAAAGAACGATTAGAAAAAGCATGCTCCCTAATCAGTCCGCAAATGAAAGCCAATTATATACTGGTGAAAACAATATTGGAAAACCGCATGGATCAAAGACAACTGGATGAAGAAGTGGAAGACTATAAAACCATTACTCATACCAATATCCGATATGTTACAAACATTAAAAAATAACATTTAAACCAATCAGCAATGAATAGAGAACAAACACTATCACAGCTCAGAGAGCTAAATCTACAGGGTATGTACGAAGGCTACGAAAGCATCATACACCTACCGATGGATAAACAACCGGAAGCCCATTACCTATTGGCAGATCTGGTGGAAAAAGAAAAATACAGTCGCCAGCACAAAAAGATGGAGATGTATCTGAAAATTAGTAAAATCAGATATACTGCACAAATCCAGGATATAGAATGTAGTAAAGAACGTAATCTGAGTAAAGAAATAATATCACACTTGGCAGACTGTAACTTTATAAAACGAGGAGAGAACATATTGATAAGTGGATCTACTGGCTGTGGTAAGAGTTATCTTGCATGCGCCATTGCACACCAGGCATGCAGTTTAGGACATAAAACGCTATATCTGAATATGAATAAATTTGTAGAACAGATAGCTATATCAAAAATAGACGGAACGTACGTCAAACAACTGAGTAGATTAGAAAGAAATGCATTATTGATCCTGGATGATTTTGGGCTACAGCCTCTAAAATCGGATACCAGACTGGCGCTATTACAAATACTGGAAGACCGTTACAAAAAGAAATCAACGATAATAGCTAGCCAGCTCCCCATAGACAAATGGTATGAATATATTGGAGACCCAACGCTTGCCGATGCAATCATGGACAGATTAATATACAATGCACACAAAATAGAATTAAAAGGGCCATCTATGAGGGAGCGAGGCGCAAAAACCCAAAAAAGTGCAGACTGTTTTAAACAAGATTAATAAAATAATAAAACAAATAATTACCTTTAAAAACCATTCTTTACCCTGGTCAATTTAAACCGGATTGGGTGGTCAATTTCACCGGATTACACACTTTTTCGTAAAGTAAAAATTGAAATCTGAAATTCCACTTATAACTATTGATTGCTTATCCGATTTGAAAAATGTTTTTGCTGAATCAAATAATTTTGATTGAAGAGAATCATATAAATTGGAAGTTGAAATACGCAATATGTCAAGTAAATATTCTGCTGCATTTTCCTCATCAATGAAAGTCCTTCGAACTTGACCATATTGATTTTTCTCTTCATAATTGAGAATTTTATTAATTTCGTCCGAAATGTCTTTCACTGTTTTTGAGGCGTGAGAGTTATCAATTGTGATTAATTCTCTATGAATCAATATGTCATTCCAATCTTCATTCTTTAGTGATTTGAAAATTGAAATAAATTCGTCTGGAATTTTTGTGTCTTTTTCAATATACAAGTCATCATTAAATGATTTAAGTGTTCCTTTGATTGTAGGTATAATTTTATACTCTTTGAAATACTTTGTTAGTTCATTATCAATAAGAAACTTATATACCCCATTAAGCCATTGTATATTTATTTCTTCACCGCCTTTGAGTGAAATATTTTCTAAAGTGATTTTGGATTGTATTTCCTTTAATAAATCTTCTATTGTGTAAAAAACTTTTTGACCCCAAGTTTCAATTTCTGATTCAAGACCAATGTTGTCTTGCCAGGAACTTAAATGTTCTTTTCTACAAATTCGATCCCCACCAAAGTAAGTATTTAGAATTTCCCATAATTTTTCATTTTGTTCCTTTGTACCAATAAATTTAGGGATTATGGCTT
>JBEAVK010000042.1:0-15000 GCA_041160955.1 Bacteroidota bacterium | reverse complement strand
TTTCAGCCAAAAGTACGGTAAAAATAGGGATTTGGCTGGAAATAAAATTTTATTTCCAGCCAAAACTATGTTTTTTTTATACATTTGGCTGGGAATAAAAGATAAGTGCAAGTGTATAATTAATTGATGAACAAAATAATAGCATCGGTATTACGCGTGTTTCAGCAATTTGCTATGTGGATCAAAACTAAGACAGGATAGCCAAACGGATGAAACGGATCACGCGGATTTAAACGGATTATTTTGAAACAATCCGCTCTAATCCGTAAAATCTGTTTCATCCGTTTTCCCATTAAAAAACATGATGTGCATATCACAGGGGAAATTGCTGCTCGTGTTTTGTGTTAGAAAGATAGAAATAAGGTAGTGGCTTTTTTCTTTCTAAAATTCATTCGCCACCCGTTTGGCTGCATCAATTGCCCCATCCATATAACCGCCATAAGCATTTGCGGTTTCTGTACCTGCAAAAAACAATTTATGCTCCCAAATGCTTTTTGAAAAGAGCGGGTGTCCATTATTTTGATGCGGTCGGATAAAATCATCGGATGCAATGTGCGTGAAAGGTTCATTTGCCCAACAATTGTCTTGGTAGAAAAGGTACTCTGATGCCTCCACGCCCAATAATTTTGTGAGTTGCTGAATGACCATTTTTTCTCTTTCGGCGGATGAATAGAGTAGGGCTGAACCTTGTAAAAAGCCCATGAGCGCAAAGCCATTTTCTGGTTCATTGGTATGGTCATACATTTCAGTGATTAAGCCCACTTGGCTATAAATCGTTCCCGAAAGCCCTTTTGCTTTCCAAAATGGACGGGTGTATTCCACCGCAAATTTGATCGATTCAGCCATCCAGGTGTGGGTGTTTTCCATAACCTGCATGAGCGCATTTGGTAATTGTGGAGTGAAATTGATATGCTGTAATACAACTTTAGGTGGAGCGGCTAAAATCACCTTTTTGGCTTCGTAAGTGTTATTTTTAGTGTTTAAAACAACAAAGTCTCCTACGTTTTCAAGGCTTTCAACGGTTTCGTTGAGTACAATATGCGCTTCGCCAACGGCCTGCACTAAGGCGTTTATCATGCTTTCTGTACCATCTTTAACCCTAAAATAAGGTGCTTCGGTGGCGGGTACTTCAAACTGCTGGGGCGGGGCAAAAGACATGGTCTCAAAAAAGGCTATACCTTTTGTAAATTGGGGGAAATACGCAATGCCTAAATCATTCAAAAAAGAGATTAAATTTTGGTGTTGAGGACCAAACCAAGTTGCGCCCATTTCCATTGGGGTTTGTCCGTTGGGGCTGTAAATGGTTTTTATCCGGCCTCCATAATTCGATCTGGCTTCTAAAATCGTAGCATTTATGCCTTTGTTTTTTAGGAAATAGGCAGTTGCCAGTCCACTTAATCCAGCCCCGATAATGATGCAATCTTTCATATATTAAATTTGTTTTTGTGGGTAAATGCTTTAAAAACGGCGTAAAAATAGGTGATTTGAAGGAGAAAAAGTTTAGTTTAATGAACTTCAAAATAAGGAGATTGATTATGGCATAAAATTAGGTCGTTTTTAATGGATAACCCTATTAGGTAAAACTATCCGCAGCCAAAACTACCTAAAAAAATATAGTTTTGGCTGGCAATAAAAATTATCCGCAGCCAAAACTGTCTTGAAAATTATACTTTTGGCTGGCAATAAAAATTATTGCCAGCCAAAACTACCTAAAAAACTATACTTTTGGCTGGCAATAAAAATTATCCGCAGCCAAAACTACCTAAAAAAACATAGTTTTGGCTGGCAATAAAAATTATCCGCAGCCAAAACTACCTAAAAAACATACTTTTGGCTAGCAATAAATTTTTTTAGCACAATCGAAGACGAAAAAATCGGTTTTTATCACGATGTTGACCATATTTGGTGTCAAAGAAAATAGTCATTATTTTTCAACCGTTCACAATCAATTGACGATGGATGCTTTGTTTGAAAAACTGTAAAATTGCTTGGTTTTTTGTGGAAATAGATCGGTGGAAGTGCCAGTTATTGGAAGAAATTACAAATAGGAGAAGAGGATAGAGCCTTCCTAAGATAAAAAAATCCCGCTAAACACCCAAAAACAAGGCGAATAGCGGGATTTTCTAAATATTCAATTATATAATAAAAAATTAAATGCCAGGTATCAATTTATTCCGGAAAGCATCTACAAAAAGGCGATAATCGCTACGGACACATTCAGCGTATTGCTCACTGAACTGTACAATATATTCCACAAAATCGGACTCGCGTCCGTCCAACATACCATAAATAGCTTCTTCGGTAGAGTAATCAATCAGCGTTTGATCGCTGTCTTCGTCCGAAACACAGTGGATTTTTGCGACACAGCGTCCCAAATTTTCTACTACTTGAAGAATATCGTCCATGTCGTTGATACCGCTCCAATCCAAATCGGCGGTATAGGGTGATATTTCAGTAACAAACATACCAACACCATTTAATGTAGTGTATCCTAAAAATGGATCGGCATTGACTTGCAACGCACGCTGTGATGTAGCGGTACGGTGGCCTTCGTGTTTAAAATAAGCGGCTACTTTTGGGTCATTGACATATTTTGCAGCAGCAGAAGGCAGTGCCACCTTCATCGAAATGAGGATGTCGTTTTCTAATGCCTCTGTGTCTCCTTCCAACAACGTACTGATAATTAACAAACCCGCAGAACCGATGCCCAATCCTTTACGTCGGGCAATGTCTTTGATGTTGTAAGTCAGTTGTGACTTTTTTTTGCGCTTAGGGATAGTTTCAAAGTATTCCATTAGTGCCGCTCGGGCATTCATTTTTTCGGCATCCGTCAGTTTAATAAAGTTTTTGTTGTCTTTAAATTGGCGATCACCGCTCACAATATCAGTTTCGTAATCCAGCAAACCCACCCTTGTCAGTTGCTTACCTTTGTGCAATACTTCTAATACAGCACCTTCGGCATTTGCGCTATTTAGGACAAAATTGCGCTCTTTACTGGTTACAAAACGTGCTACTTGACGCGCATAACTTTGAGCAGCGGTGGTAACCATACTCCTTATTTCAACATCGGAGAGTGCTTTTTGATAGCCAATGATGGCCAAACTGGCACAAAAGCGTTTTACGTCCCAAGTAAATGGTGCTAATGTGGCTTCGTCAAAATCGTTGACATCAAAGATCAAAGTGCCCGCTCCGTTCATATATGTGCCAAAGTTTTCGGCATGAAGATCGCCTTGGATCCAAACGCGGCTGGTTTGCTCGTTCAGAAATGGATCGTTTTCTTGGCTAATATCGGCATAAAATAAGGCTGCAGAACCGCGATAAAAGGCAAATGGAGATTCCGCCATTTTGCGAAATTTGCCACGCCAAGCAGATGGGTCGCCGGCAATAAGATCTGCATAATTGTCCGTAAAAGATTTTAAAATAAAATCCCGACGAGATTCAGGTGTTTCGTTTTTAATTTTTTCTGTGATACTTTTCATGTTCAGATGAAATATAAGTTAATATGTTAGTGGATTATTGCTTTGCACCCTACGAAAAGATATTTAAGTAAGGTATTTTGCAATTAGGGCGCAAACATAGATATTATATGTGCCTGAAATGAAATAATATCCATTTTTTTTTCGTAATTTTTTAGAATAGTATAATTACTGGTATGAATATGAAATAAATGCCTTAATATTACGTCGGTTAAGGGCTTTTTATTTCCGTTTCGTCTTTTCTTCAAGTTTTGGTAAGTCCCTTTTATATTGCTCAACGTCCCATTTTATTTGCCAACGACTTACGTAATCCGATAAAGGCGCAAGTCCAACTTCGGCTCTTCTCTTGTCAACATTGTCAGGATCTTCCAATGGAGAAACATAATAAATTTGTGTTTCAGGGTCACGACCAATTTGACTCCCATAAACTTGTCGTTTGCCTTGACCTAAAGCAACTCTGTCTTCGAGCAGTGCCAAAGCGCTACCTTGTGCCTTACCATTTTTTACAGCATCTCGCATCATGGGTAAGTACTTTTCTTGTGTTGCTTGGTCAGAATGTTGGATGACAAGAAACAAAGTTGAGTTTCCTTGTCCACCCACTTCGGCTGCACCCAACCAGCCATATTTGTCAAGTATAGATTTTACTTTTATCAAATTTATGGAATCCTTTTCGTTTATGATTTTCCAATGGGCTTTCATTTCTTTTGATTCCCAACCGAATTTTTCCTCAATTCCATCAATTTGTTGTCTATACTTTTGGTCTTCCGTGAAAATAGTGTCCAGGATTGCAACCAAAGGCTTGTTCAAATTTGCTTCTGCTTTATCTTTGTTCTGTTTGACTTTTTCAAGCAACGGCTTCCATCGGCTGTCGTTCTGTAATGAAATTAGATCTTGGTCAGTCGTAATATGTCCATAGTTTGAGTAATTCATCAGTGTAGCAATTCTGTCAAGTTGGAAAAATGCGCTGTCTGGCACTGAAGCCAATGCCCAAGAACAAGCTGCATTATACCTGTCGTTTGAAAAGCCCTTCCAATTATTAGCCTTAAATGCTTCCGAATACTTGTTTCCCGATTTTTTATACTCTTTTGAATTGTAAAGTGAGTCTGCAATTTTTACAAGGTCAAAATATTCTTTTGGAACATCCTGCCCAAAAGCCAAATGTGTAAAAAATAAAAATGCGATAATTAATGCTTTCTGTTTCATAATGTTAATGTTACATTTTGTATTTAAAAATGATCACGTAGATAAGTACTTGGACATTTTATAAAAAAACACGTTTAACACACTTTTGAAATGGTAGAAGGTTACGTTTACGAAACTAAAAAAAAGTTTCGTAAACGTGACCTGTTACTTGCGTTTTCAAAAATGTCCAGTAGTATGGTTCAAGTACTTACTATGTTGGTTTAATTTTAATATATTATTTGGGCTGCTTTGCTAAGTTTGCAAAACGAAAAACTAATTTTTTACCACAGACACTACACGCACACCTCCTGCTGCTTCCACCCGAATAAAATAAATACCTTTTGGTTGGTTTTCAAGCGAAAATGGTTTCCCGTTTTGTACATCATTAAGATCTGCAACGAGTGCACCTGCGGCATCTACTACTGTGATGTGTGGTTGTGCTGCGTCGTCTGCTGTGGGTAATTGTACTTGCAATGGGCCATTGGTTGGGTTAGGAAATACCTGCAAATCGGGCAAGGCCGCTATGTTTTGAGTACCAGTATATACACCATAGTCGTAGAGGATCTCTAAGGATTGGAAAACGACTTTAGTTTGGAAGTCCCGATAGTAGTATTTAAACTTATGGCGTGATTTGTCTGTGTTGTACTCATTTTCAAAGCCACTATTGTATTCTAGGGCTTGAGTAGCTGGATTCCAAGATTCAACGTTATTCGTAATCAATTGGAGGTCGGAATTATAAACAGAAGTTATTTTGCCGGTCACAGTGAATACACCATTAACGAGGGTTTCGGTTTCTGCTGTTGTTACAAATGGTAAATAAGTATAGGTAATATGTTCTGAAACAGTAGCCCAATTATTGGTCAAATCATCCCAATTTTGTACCTCTATAAGGTCTTCCTTGTCATCAGCGTTAGTGTAAAAAAAGGTGCGTTTATTTTGGTTTTTCCAAGATCCATCTGTTTGTAGTGCTTGAGCAATGGTTACCGAAACTCGGTCTTGCGCATTATAGGTATAGAGCGTACGTGAACCAAAAGTAGCAGATGCATTTAAAAACAGACGGGTTTCGGATGATAATTTTTGAGTAGATGTGTAAGTATTTTCAAATTGTTGTGTTGGAGCCAGCATATTAGTATTTGGATCTATGGATTCTTCGCTCCAAGTTAATAAAAGTCCTGCTGCATTATAAGTGCGTTGGGCGCGTTGGGTGAGTTTCCAATCAGATAGCACCGCATCCCAATTAAAAGAGAGTCGGTTTAAAAGATTACCATCCGCGTTATTGGTGTTTTCGCTTCTGGACGACAAATTCCATGCAGAACCATTCCAAGACTCCGAAAGACTACCAATTTGCTTGTTATTTGCATCGTAATAGAGGTACCATTGCTCACTATTGGTTAGCGGCACATCAGAACTGTAACTTTGTTGGGTGATATAATGTGTTGGTTGGGGAATAGTGCTTTGGCCAAACCCTGCTACTGTAATTGCAAGTAGCATAGCAGAAAATAAGAATTTTAACGTCATTTTGTGGTATAGTTTAATGTGTGAATGGTTAATTATTTTATCAATATTAATTTGCCAGTGCCTATCCACTGTCCTTTTTCGTAAATCCGGCAGGTATATAAGCCATCCGGCAGATTTTTGCGATGAAATACAAATTGGCTGCCTTTAAATGGCTCATTTCGAATCGTTTGGCCATCGAATTGGTATATTTGGCATTCGCCTGCACCTAGTGGAGCATTGCCTTCCCACGTTAAAACGGCTGTTTCTTGTATGGGATTAGGTTGAACGATTAGGCTGGGTTCTTTGCCTGGTTTGGGCAGCGGTGGAATCGGTTTTTGGGGTAATAAATCCAAATAATCGCCAATAACATGTTGGGTATAATTGGTCATCACTGGCGGATTAAAGTCAAAGAAAATAGCGGCACGGTTTTCTATTACGGTGCCATCCGCCAAATTGGGGCGTTGCTGGATACGAAATTTGACAAACCCATGCGAGGCGGGTTCATTGCTGTTGCTATCGGGCAAATAGATATTCGGAAAAGCAAACTCCGCAATGCCTCCAGTGAGCAAAGCAAACTGATAAGGATGACTCGAAGCCCCAGAGACCATTGTCCCGGGGTCGAGCCACGCAGGGAGCGTGTCCCGAACCAAAACATTAATCGCCGAGGCATTGCCCGTGTTTTGAAACCGGATCACGTACTCGAGGTCTTGCCCTTTTCGGATCCATTTTTCATCTGTCACGCCCAATGGGTAGCCTGTTTTGTCGTTCGGGTCGAATGAACCCACCACTTCCTGACAATCAATCTCTATAAAATAATCGGCATCGTCTTGCGGGTATTGGAGCGTAAAACCTTGCGATGCGGAGCCTCCACAACCCTCCACTGCCGCTGAGGGCATAGATATCCCGGGGTGAAAAGCCACTTGTTCGGCCTCGGCACGCCAGAAATTACCAGTGCTGGGTAGATAAATAATAGTGTCTTTTCCGGCAGGTAAAAGTATTTGTATGCTACGTTCTATCACATGATCTTCTATGATGATCCCCTCTACGGCTTGGGTCATATCACTTGCTCCACGGTTGTGGAATCGGAATCTTATGGAATCGGCAGAGGTACATTTACCTTCCAATTCCAGCGAAGCACCGCTCCATAGCGGATTTAGGGGCAAACAGTAATCGTCGGGAAAAATATGTGCTGTGGTACAAATACTTTGACCCAATTCGGTAGAATCGCAATCAGGAGTCACTTCAATCGTAAAGTTGCCGCATTGACCAGCCAACACCTGCCCCAATTGGAACACCAATGTATCACCGATGGTCGTATAGGGCAAACTTGCGCTGTTGACCGCTAAGCCTTGCCCAAATTGTATTTCCAGCCGTGCAGTATCTGTCGCAATGGTCCCCAAATTGCAGTACTTTACATGATAGGTGTTTTGGAAGCACTTGCGCAGCCCATTTGTTGCAATATCAACGGTCATATAAGGGCATTCTACCAATGGATCAATGGTAATTTGTTCAATTATATCTACATTAAAGGAATCTAAAGTCACCGATATTGGCGCATCGCATATTTCCCAATAAGGCCCCAATCCGGGTAGTTGGATTTGATAACTGCCCGTATCTACACTGGATTCAAATGCGCCAATGGTATTTGTGACGGTATAAATGGTGTAAAGGGAGTCGTTGTCGTTTGTAATTTTGAGGATCGTTCCTTCGGGCATTCTGCCATCTACCAAAGGATCGGGCAAGCAATTTTGGTTGGCATCTGTTAAAAGTGTACCTGTTATGCTATTTGGGAAAGTGCCAAAATTAGCATTGGTTCGTACCAACCAATCTGCCCCGTTATAAGTGACAAGAAATACAGTACCATTATCGCGTAATAAAACTGGACTTGATTGGAAGACCGTATTTCCTGGAAATGGACCTAAAATACCTTGTTTTCTTACATTTAACTGACGATCCAATTGAATTAACGTGGCACGTTGAGCAGTTGTGCCGTTGAACTGAATGGTATCCGATTGAACGCCCGAAATAAAAATGTCGCCATTGGTCGGGTATTCCGAAATGTTCGAAATATAGAGTATGTTTGGTGTCGAAAACTGCTGCTGTGCCATTAGATCACCATTTGTACCATAAGTCAATAAATAGTGCTCTTCGTTGAATAGGGTAGAGGCCAGTACCAGTATTTTATTATCTGATGCACGTAAAAAATGGTCGTAATTAGGTAAATTTCCAGGTAAGTTGGTTTTTTGGACTGTTGTACCTTGGTTATTAAGCCAACAAATACTTCGAACGCCAAAATCTGCACCCATTATAGCCCAATTCAAACCTACCGCCGCAGCCAGCCGGAAAGCGGTTCTATTCGCTTGATTGAGATTGTTTTCAAAAAATGTTCGAGACCACTGTACCGTTCCAGCGGTATCTATCTGAATGGCAACTGCTGAAAAATTATCGTTGGCCAATATTTTTTTGCCCAAAATGAGGATGTTATTGGCTGTGTTGACCTGCATCCCTTCAATGTTTGAAATGGAGTCCACGGGCAATTGTTTGTTCCATACCAAATCGCCGATGGAATTGAGTTTTAGTACGTACAATTTTTCCATTCCGCCCGATGTTACAGTAGCGGAAATATAAAAGCATTTGTCTTTACCCAGCACGCATTGCGTAGTGGTACTCAATTCAACCCCGGTTGCTATAAAGTAGTGCTTTGACCAAGTATTGATACCTGCGGCATTGGTTTTTTCGATACCGAGCCTGAACAACCCATCAAAAGTAGTATTGACAACGGCAAAACCGCCGTCGGGGGTGGGCAATACTGTATGGTAAAAGCCATTTGGTAATCTGCGCTCCCAGCTACCTTGTGCCCATATTGATCCGTTAATAAACCACCAGATTGCAAAAAGTGCAATAAGTTTTAGCCTGTTTGTTAAATACATTGTACTTTATAATTGATTGTCAGAAAAGGATTAAATGAATGAATTATAGCGCAAAGATGACCGCTGTTCGTGCCAATTAAAAAACTCAATTTATTCAATTTGTATCTTGTGTTTTTATTACTTTTTTCTACTTAAAATATGTGGTTGATCTGAAAATAGTCATTTTTTTTATTTTTATCGCTTTTATCGTTGTAAAAATTGATTTTTTGTGTATTGATTTGCGTCTATTTTTATCAATTTGTACCTTGAAAAATAATTCATTTTTAAAATAATATGCAAAATGCTCGTTTGTTTGAATTGCTTTTCTGTAGCAACCAATAGACATTATACAGATTGAAAAGAAATAGGACGTTGTGCGGCGTCACCTATATTTAATAGGCAAGCATCTGTAAGTGTGTTGTGGGGCTATTGATGCGTAACTTTATTCGACGACATAAAGAACTGGGTTATCATGCATACATATTAAAAAATACGATTGTGTTTTTGAGGCGTATCATTAATCTAAGTCCCTCGGATACCGAAAAACGCTTGTTGTTAAGGCCGCAAATCCAAGAAACGACCAAAATTGCTGAAAAAGAGTGGTTGCTTTCAAAATTGTAAACTTTTTTGAAAAAAAATTCAATTTTCCGGTCACAAAAATCAAAACGCAGGGATATATAGGTATAAGTACTTCATCTAATTTAAAAAGACCTATGCACTCTTTAACCAAATACTTGCTCTTGGCCGCTTGCTCGCTGGTGGCTTTTTCTGTTTTTGCCCAAATTAGTAACGATGATTGCTCCACGGCCTTTCCAATAGCAGTTGGCGCAGACCCCACCTGCGATAATAGTCTTGTACTAAATGGTACGACAAACGGTGCTACGCCTTCTTGGCAAGGCACTTGTAGCCCCGATTTGCAGGACACTTGGTATAGTTTTGTAGCTAGTGCTGCGGTACACACCGTAGAAATATCCAATGCAATAAGGACTTATGATGGATATGCTGCTTATATTGGGATAGAATTTTTCTCGGGTAATTGTGGCGACCTAGTCTCCAGTTTTTGTGCTCCAGTGGCTTATTACCAAGGTAAATACCATTTTGGCGATCTTATTGTGGGCAATACTTATTTTGTTCGGGTTATTAATTACGACTACACGCCGATAGATTTTAACCTATGTATCAGTACGCCGCCACCTCCACCAGCCAATGATGCCTGCACAGGTGCTGTGGTATTGCTACCTGATCCACTTTGCGCCACGCCACTACAGTTCAATACCCAAAATGCGACTTTGTCGCCCGTTCCACCTTGCGCGGGTTGTAGTATAGGTTATGATGATATTTGGTTTGCTTACACGGCTACTGAGGTACAACAATCCATTCAATTAACGGGTATTTCTTTGATTGATAACCCTGATGCCTACCAATATGCCGATGTTTCGGTCTATACGGGTTCTTGCGAAAATCTCGTTTTTACAGGATATAACAATAGAAATTACGCCAGCGGCACACTAATTGCGCGCAATCAGGTGATTGGAGATACCTATTATATACGCGTATCCAGCGTGGATGATTATGTTGTTGGGCGGCTTTCCATCAAAATCTGTATTGCGCCCTTACCTCTGCCCGCCAATGATGCTTGCGCAGGTGCGCTCCCGCTTACTCCAAATCCAACGGTCTATTGTACTACTAATTTTTCCGGTTCGTTAAAAGGCGCCAATCCAACACTAGGGAGTTGTTACGATGATAGCAATGATGATGTTTGGTATCAATTTGTAGCCACCAGTTCGGCGCAAAGAATCGAAATGAGCTATGCTATTGGTTATGAGGTTTTTAGTGGTGAATGCGACAATATGACCTCTATTGCTTGTGTTGCACCCTACGAACCTAATAAAGTGGTCTCTGGCCTTACTATTGGTACAACTTATTACCTGCGAATCTATTCCAATGAAAATACTTATTATGATTATTCTGGCTGTATCACTACACTACCTGCCCATCCCGACAATGCCGATTGTGGGCAAGCGGTGAGTATCGTGCCTGCGCCTAGTTTTAGTTGTGCATCGCCAGTATTAGGTACTACTGCGGGTGTTTTGACCGATGGATATAGCCAATGCCTGCCGGGTTATGGCCCCGGAGTTTGGTACAAATTTGAGGTAACTGCCCAAAATTATGTGGTGCGCATTGATAAAATAAGCCACCTGTATGGTACAAATGAAAATTTTAGTGCTAGGCTAATGGAGGGCAGCGACTGCTCCAGTCTCCAATATAAGCAATGCCTCAATATTGGATCGGAAAACTATTTAGAACAGTTGACCATTGGCCAAACGTACTATTTGTTCTGCAATAGTGTGCAATATACCGCCGATTCTTTCCAAATTTGCATCGGTACTGTTTTACCTCCACCCAATGACGAATGCGCTACGGCTACAACGCTTCTGCCGTTGTCGGGACCCGATTGTACGGCTTATCATCAAGATATTTATTCTGGTGCTACATCATCTGGGACGGATTGCGAGGGCAATGCGGTGAATGATATTTGGTACCAATTTACAGCCACTAGTACAGCGCATGCGGTAATTATGCAGTATTCTTACCAAAACCCGAATGGATTTGAATGGTACAAAGGTAGTGATTGTGCGGGCTTGGTCTCCTTGGGTTGTACGAACCAATTTGGTGGGTTGAGGCAAATACAAACGGGTTTAACGGTCGGTGAGACGTATTTTGTGCGTGTTTTTAGCAGTTCAAACCAGTTTTTAAATATAAAAATTTGTATCACGACTTTGCCGCCGCCGCCTGTTAATGATGAATGTGACGCGGCCATTGAAGTGGTTTCCGTTTTCGATACCTATTGCGATGCGCCATTCCAGCAAGGTACTACATTGGGCGCAAGTTCCTCGCAAGCCAGTTGTGAAGGTGCGCCAAGCAGGGATGTTTGGTTTACGTTTACCGCTACCAGTATTTCCTATTTATTCCAGTTGCACCCCACTGTAAAGGACTATTATGGTGGTGGAAATGCCTTGAGTTTCCAGTTTTTTAGTGGTGATTGCGATAATTTAACCAGTGTATTGTGCAAAGAGTATATCGGTCAGGCGGCAACAACGATACACAATCTTGTCCCCGGACAAACCTATTTTATACGGGTATTTAGTAGTAATAACACTGCACACGATTTTAATCTTTGTTTTGTGGCCTTGCCCATACCCCCCAATGACGATTGCGCACAAGCCACCACAGTAGCCATCAATACCGGTCTGAGTTGTGATGTAACCACACCCGGCAGTACCAAAGGCGCAGGATTTGGCCCCAATGCCAATACCCCCGATACTTGGTTTTCATTTACCGCTACGAGCAATACGCATCTTATCCTCATTAAAAATATTCAAACCAACAGCGGTGTAAGCGGGCTGCGATTTGACCTTTATCGAGGCAATGATTGCAGTAATTTGAGTAATCCAAGCCAGTTTATGGGCGAATACGGTGCATTTTTGGATACGCTTACCATCGGCGCAACCTATATATTGCGTGCATATCCGTTGTACGATTTTGAGTATTTCAATTTTGATATCTGCATACAAACCGCGCCGCCTTCTCCTGCTAATGAAGATTGTATTGGCGCTTTTGATCTTACTCCAAATGCAGGTTTGGATTGCGATATAGTAACCGCCGGAACTACACTTGGTGCCATCAATGATACCCAAACGGGTAATTGCCACGGTGGCCACGATGTATGGTACAAATTTACAGCCACCGCATCTATACACAAAATTGAGGCAAGTAATATCGTGCAAGTACTGGGGGATTATTTCCCAACTGGCATGGAATTGTTGGAATCCACCGATTGTACCAACTTTACGGTGTTGGCATGTCAGGAAAACATGAAAAACCCCATCGAATTTTACCAATTTGTACCCGGCAATACCTATTACGTAAAAACAGTAAGTTATGCAGGTTGGGCCACTAATTATGACCTCTGCGTAAAGACCATTCTGCCACCGCCCAACGACCTTTGTACGAATGCTGAACCGCTGGATATTGCTACCGATCAATATTGCCAAAATCTGGTAGTCGGTACTACGCTTGGCGCAGGAAAATCCATATTGACCAATGTTTGTTATGGCGATAAAAACGATGTTTGGTATAGTTTTAAAGCCAAAAAAAGTGCGCATACCATCACGGTGCAAACCCAAAATGATCCGATATGGGGCGAACAAACCAGTTGTGATTTAGCTGTATTTAGTGGCAATTGTGCTAATAGTCAATTAGTTACGTGTTGGAGCGATCTTTATAGTGAAGGCACTATGTTACTGGGGGAATTAGTGGTAGGCAGCACTTATTTTATCCGAATTTCGAGTGTAGAAACTGGAATTGGGTTTGGCATTTGTGTGGGTACGCCTCCTGTACCTCCTTCTAATGACGCTTGTATTAAACCGCGTAAAATACCCGTTTCGGAAGATGAAAATTGTTTTATAAAGGTATTTGGTTCATTGGAAAATGCCACGCCAACACCTACTGCCATCTATGAACCTAATTCTAGTTATACGTACCGAGATGTTTGGTTTTCTTTCAAAGCCACACAAGCCAACCATAACATAGAGGCAGTAAATATAGTTAACCTCGATAATGATTACTACAATTATTTTGTCAATTTGGAAGTGTATTCTGGGACTTGTGGTGCTTTAACATTGATTGGCCAGCCTTATCAATATTATGGATCAAAGATTATTTTGACCAACTTAGCGGTAGGAGATACCTATTTTATCAAGGTTTACCAAGTATATAACGATCGAATGACCTTTGATCTGTGCGTTACCAGTCCACAGCCACCTTCCAACGATGAATGTGCTGGTGCTACACCGCTGTTGATTGATCCCAATTTGATCTGTCAATCGGCAACAACGGCATCTACTTTTGGAGCCACCCAATCTGTTGCAGGATGTTCGGATAAACCGATCAACGATATTTGGTTCCAGTTTACAGCCACCAGTTCAACCAGCCGTTTGAATGTGCAGATGCAAGGAGGGGATCCTGATTATTCGTTTGGTATGGAAATATTGGAGGGCGATTGTGGCACTTTAACGCCATATTTGGATTGCGCAGAATATGCTTATGGAAAAATAATAAACCTGCAAAATCTTGTTGAAGGACATACCTATTTTATCCGTTTGTATTCGTTTGTCAACCAACCAAGGGACTTTTCGGTCTGTTTAACCTATTTGCCACCGCCGCCGGCGAACGACAATTGTGATCAACCCGAATTCATTTTGGCCAATAACAGTTTTGAATGTGTTCAACCATATTTTGGTACGACTTTAGGATCTACTCCATCGTTATTAAATTGTTACGGCGAGCCTGCGCAAGATGTATGGTATCAATTTGTGGCCACCAGCGCAAAACACTTTATTGACTTAAAATCAATGGGTTATCCCTTTGGTTTGGGTTATGGTTCATTAGGATTTCAGATGGATGAAGGTGGTGATTGTGCCAATCTTTTACCCCTAGCATGTTACGATAATGCGGATATTCAGCCTACTATTGTAGAAAATTTGACCATCGGAAATACCTATACGTTGCGCGTATTTACCAATGAGCTAGATGCGCGGGAGTTTTCACTTTGTATCCGTGCTTTGCCAGAAATACCAAATAATACCAATTGCTTAGCGGCTGTGGAAATTGTGCCAAGTCCTAATTTGGAATGTAGCAACCCCGTTGCAGGAACTACGGCGGCATTGACCGATATTACCTATTATGGATGCAATAACGGCACCAGTCTTTGGTATAAATTTACAGCGACAAGCGATCAATACCTCATCCGACTTCAGGATACGGTAAAACAGTATGGTGCTGAATTTTTAGGGCTTGAATTATTATGGGGCGATTGTAGCTATTTCTATAACGCTACTTGTTCCAATAACCTTGAAATCTATGCTTTGAACCTT
>JBEAVK010000001.1:0-14191 GCA_041160955.1 Bacteroidota bacterium | reverse complement strand
AGCAGTAAAAGCGTATTATAAAACATTAGATTCCCGAAGAAGTAAGATTTATTTGGCTGTTTTTATAATATATTATATCGGCTCGATTGGATTAATGTTTTTAGTACATGACTTGATTGTTTCTGGTAAAATATAATTGGTGTTTTCATTTTATTTGGACTAATAAATGGATTAATACTACCTCTTGTCGGCGTGACTTTTTCGTTCACGCCGACAATTTTGCACAGATCTAAAATGGCTAAATTTTTCATCAGATTGAGCAAATATTCAGTGTTACTAAGTGTCAATGCCCCACAAATGTGAAGGTCTAAATAAATGCAAATGATTGATATTGAATAAGTTATCGACATAATATAGGATTAAAAAGCAATTTCTCATGTGACATGCCTCCTGTTGTTCAATGGAAGAACGGATGAAACGGATTTAACGGATTAGAGCGGATTGTTCCAAAACAATCCGTTTAAATCCGGGTGATCCGTTTCATCCGTTTTGCTATCCTGTCTTAGTTTTGATCCACATGGGAAATTGCTGAGAATTAAATCTTCCCAAACAAGCACAAACCCCGATTCTGAAAAGGGGCAAACCCGAATAGATCCGAATGCAATTCGGGGTTCAATGTGTAGATATAGGTAAGAGTTCGTGCAAAATTGTCGGCGTGAACAAAAAGTCACGCCGACAATAGGCCAAATGCTGTGTTCACACGAACTTGAAGGTTCATTTACAACAGATCCAATGCCTTCCGAATATCGACCATGGAATAGGCTTTGAAATCAAAATTCGGTGCTGCCTGCTGACCCGCAATAATCGTTTGTTTGTCCATCCAAACCCGCCCATCCGCTGTTTTAAAACTGAGGAGTTGGATCGTTTGCCCGATAGGAATGTTTGGCGTAGAGAAATAACCATCATCGTCTTTGTATAGATTGATCATGCCGTTGAGTTTTGGGAAATAGGCATACATCGCAAAGGCATCGGGTTGGTTATAGTTCAGTGCGATCTTCGGTGCTGGGTCATTTGCAAATCGATCACAATTGAACCAACCCAATCGTGTCACCTCTGTAATATACATCTTCAATTTTTCATTTTTTGAAGTTGAACTACCTGAAGCGAGTATTTTTTCCCTGTCTATGGTAAAAATGCTATCTGAAATTGCCTTTAATCCAATATTTTTATTCATGGTTAGCATCTTTTCTCTTCTACAATCTAAGTCTTCTGTGCAATCTGCATATAAAAGTCTTGAATTGGGCATTTGCCCCTCGAAATTAATATCTTCTCTCTTCCGTGTCTTAGGATTAAATACACTCATGTCGAGCCTATCTTGCATTAATTGTCGTTTGGCGGCCATAACATCTTTATCTCTTTTAAGTAAATCAATGGTTACAGTTTCAGTCTGTTTCCTAAGTTTAAATTCTAGGTTTTGAAATTTAATCACTTTTTTGCTTTTTCCTGCTTTTTTGAGCGTATTGCTCAAAGCAATAGCATATTTATGATCATACATTGCACTCAGGTACTCTTGTAATGCGCTAGTTCTTTGAGTAAGTGTCGATACCCATGTGGCCAATTTCTTATCGTAAATGGCTTTTTCTTCTAAATACGCCTGCATCATAGCGTTATAGTTTTGAAGACTCCGGTCACAAGCCACAGAATCCTGTAGGTATAATTTATACCTTTCTGCATACATTTGATGCGCCCGTTTTTGCTGTTTGGCCGTCATTTTTCCCTTTTTCGTAAATATTTTATTGATTTGTTCGCGATCGGGTGGGGTAGCGCTCACCCGTGGTTTTTTGGGCAAAATGGGGTCTTTAGGGAATTCAACATTGAAGGCGTAAACTGGTAAAGTCGGTTTGGCAGGTATATTTACCTTGAGTTGTTGCAATCGCTTGGCCAAAAGACTATCCAGTGGCCTACTGAACTCACTACTTTCCAGTTCTTGCCTAAATTTTTCATTGCTTGTAGCCACCTGCCAAGTAACAGGTGTTGCAGCGGCACTACTATCGGTGCCTTCCTCCGAATGGATACCATAAAACAGCCGCATATCCAAGTCCACTTTTTGCAGTGCTGGAATACCGATGGTGATCTCCGCGTCATCGGCGAGGCGGAGTGGGCGGCCTTCCGAGAATGCCTCTACAGCGGCCATTCCACCCGATTGGAGTAACGCACCATTGCTGATGGTACTGAGGTTATGGGCAATCCAGTCGCCCGGACGAAGGGCTTCTTTGACCAATACTTGTACCGCCCCCCGAGGCTTTGTGCCGTCTTCTTCTACAAATGAACCAGCGGGAACCACTACAAGTACGCCTTTTGCGGAAGTGATGGTTTCGTCTTTGGAGGGGTCAATTATGAAGGTTTGCTCTTTTTTGCCCAGTAGGCGTTGCCGGAATACCACTGGATTATCAATCGTCCAAGTGGTGATTTCTACATCTACGCGACGGTTTTTGCGCCGTCCCTCTTCGGTTTGGTTGCTGAACTGTTGTTTTTGCTCACCCCAGCCCCTGAGTACTGTTTTTTCAGTGATAATACCTTTGTTTTCAAGGAATGTCTGCACTGCCAAACCGCGATTGAGTGCCAATTGGTCGTTATAGGCAGTGCTCCCCGAATTATCAGTAAAGGCATTTATTTTGATTTCGTAGTCGGGCATGGTGGCCAGGTTTTGGGCCAATGCTTGTAGGTTTTCAATGGATATTGGGGTCAGTTCGGCCTTGTCGAGATCAAAATAGATACTGTTTTGAACGATGGATTGGCCAAAAAGAACATTGAAAAAGGAGAGTAATAGTAAAGTAGATAGTATGCGCATAGTAGATGTAATTTAGTTGATACATCTAAAGGTGCAATACTATTCTTTATTGTTGCTTTGGTTGCGAATATTTTTCGGCTTAGCTAATCCTACGCATAAACTCTTTCCGATAAATAGCACCTACTGGCAATTCCGTATTCCCCAAAAAGATCCTGCCTCCATCAATACGAGTGATACAAGACAATTGGAGAATATAGGATTTGTGTACGCGAAAAAAATCCGAACGGGGCAATTGCACTTCCAATTCTTTAGTTGAGTTGTGGGTGAGGTACGAAACGCCATTGCTCAAGCATACCCGAGCGTTGTTGCCATAACTTTGCAGGTAGGCAATGTCTTTAAAATCAATTTGATGCAGCCCTGTTTCGGTTTTAATCGAGAAAGAGTTGGCGCGTACCGTTGGTTCAACGGAGACTTCAATTGGCGCCTCAGCAGGCTCTAATGGTTGGATAATTTCTAACACTTTATGAATGAATTTAAAAAAACGTGGAAATGAGATAGAGGCCAATAAGTTATTTGTATTATATATTGATAATATCAACCTCAAGAGAATAGATAATTGGTTGTATGAACAACCGAAAGCACCCAAGGTACAACAATTCCTAACGTTTTTGTATATTTTAATTCTAAGTGTCTGTAT
Organism: Bacteroidota bacterium; assembly: GCA_041160955.1. GTDB lineage: Bacteria > Bacteroidota > Bacteroidia > Chitinophagales > Saprospiraceae > M3007. The sequence goes on along the minus strand of JBEAVK010000001.1, from coordinate 10,763 downwards.
ATTATTATTTTGGATCCCGCAGCAACAACGTTTTCACCAACCGATGTTTTTTACTATCTTCAAATGTTTCCACTTGATCGCTGTTACTATTACCCGATTCCCATTTCAACAATCCTTCTTTGCTTTCTATAATTACGCCATCGCTGCCATTTTCCAGCACCGCCGACCAATAATAATTATCCGGTACAAAAATTCGGACATCTACCTTTTCTTGGCATCCGTCGAACCCGCTTTGTTTAGTTCTGATCACTTTGCGTTCGCGCACTTGGGTAGCAATAGTAGCCGCTTTTTCTTTGAGTTCAAAGGCAAATTTGTACCGACCCAATTCTACAAAATGGTTCAATATCTCGGGGCTAGCATCGTATAATTCAATATTTACCTCGGTAAGTATTGTATTTCCAGCCCATGCGACCACCTCAATATCGGTAAATCCCACCAAATCCAGTACCACCGAAGCCGCCGAGTCGATCTCGAATGGCTCGTAAATAGTACGTTTCATTTGTGCCGATAAGTCATTGCTGATGAGGCTAGTACAAATAAAAATAGATAGAAAAAAAATACGTAACATAGTATATGGATTGGTTTTTGATAGAGATTATGTGGCTTTATTTTTGTATAGGCCAGAATTAGAGATGTTTGTTTCGATTACTTAATGGCGCATACCAGCATGGCTTTGCCTTCAATGAATCCCTCTAAGGTATCGCCTTTTTGCACGGGCCCTACGCCCGCAGGCGTACCTGTGTAAATCATATCTCCTTTATGAAGGGTAAAATATTTTGAAATATAACAAATGATGGTGTTAAAATCAAAAAGCATATTTTCTGTATGACCATCCTGTACTACTGCTCCATTCTTTTTTAATTGAAAATGAATATTAGATGGGTTGGGCAATTCCTCCAACGGTATCCATTTGCTCAAAGGCGCAGAACGGTCGAACCCCTTAGCAATTTCCCAAGGCAATCCTTTAGACTTCTGTCGGTCTTGTATGTCACGCGCTGTAAAATCAATACCAAAGCCTACTGCATCGTAATAACGGGAAGCAAATTCAGGTTGTACCGAACGGCCATTTTTACATACTCGAAGTACTATTTCGCCTTCAAAATGCAGGTTTTCGGTATAATCTGGATAATATAGAGGTTTATTGTTGACCAATAGCGCTGTATTAGGTTTCATAAATACCACGGGTTCGCCCACGGGTACCGGATTGTTCAGTTCTTTGGCATGATCCGCATAATTGCGGCCGATACAAAATATTTTCATGTTACTATATTTAAATTAGTAATGCAAAAGTGATAACTTAATGTTTTATCATTCCTAAGTTATTATTTCTTGAGCCACAAAGAACGTAGTTTATTTACAAAAATTGAAACCGATGCCCATATATTTGCCCCGCAAGGCATTTCGGCAACTGTGCACCCAACGACCAGCCATAAAAACACGTGTACCACCAATATTATTCATTATCGACCACACAACATTATTCTCTTCTATGAAGTACATTAACACCACATTATCATTATTGCTTTGCTGTTCGTTGGCCGCCCAAACCGAAGAAGCACCCAAAGTATCTTTTTCTGGGTATGTAGAAACGTATTATAATTACGATTTTGACCAACCACCAAGCGGAGAACGCCCTTCGTTTCTGTATAGTTTTGATCGACATAATGAGTTTAATGTCAATTTAGCCTTACTCAAAGCAACGTACCAGCATAAAAATATACGTGGCAATGTTGGATTAATGGCAGGTACTTACGCTCAGGCCAATTTAGCCATTGAGCCAGATTTATTAGAGCATATTTTCGAGGCAAATGTGGGATTTAAAATATCGAAAAAACAAAATGTTTGGCTCGATATGGGCGTATTGAATTCCCATATTGGCTTTGAAAGTGCTATTGGAAAAGATTGTTGGACGCTCAGCCGCAGCATTATCGCCGAAAACTCGCCTTATTATGAGACCGGTGCCAAGTTGGGTTATACCACTCCTAATGAAAAATGGTATTTTGCAGCACTTTTACTCAATGGGTGGCAGCGCATAAAACGCGTAAATGATACCAAAGCACCTGATATTGGGACTCAAATTACTTATAAACCGACAGGAAAAATCACCCTAAATTGGAGTACTTATTATGGCAATGAAGGTAGCAGGGATATACCTATTCGACGTTTTTTTAATAATTTTTATGTGCAAGCCCAATTGAATAAAAAATGGGGACTCATTTTTGGTGCCGATATAGGTGCGCAACAAATTAGCCAAACCGATAATGATTTGAAAACTTGGACGTCTAGGGTATTGATTGCTCGGTATTCCTGTACCGATAAAATACGGCTTGCTGCAAGATTAGAAGATTATGTAGATCCCAATAATATTGTTTTAAACCTGACCAACAATGCATTCAATATGCGTGGTATTTCCTTCAATTTTGATTATTTACCCGCTGAAAACGCCATGTTCCGTATTGAACCGCGCTTGTTCTTTAGCCCCGATCTTAATTTTGTGGATCGGGAAGGGAATATAAAAAAGAATAATTTAGCCGTAACAGCGGCGTTTTCACTGGCATTTTAACCCTCCTAATGCTCTAAATCCAAGTGAACACTTATCGAGTATTGGGATATTGTCGGGGTGACTTTTTTTTTGTCACCCCGACAATTAAGGAATGATAAGTTATTATTTTATCAATCCTAAGTAAGTGTATTGGTTCGCCCCTCTATCGAACGTTTATGGCAAAAACGTATCCGGGATACAGTTACCGAATGATTTTATCGCGTTGTTTTTTCAAAAACAAAATCACGACGTACATTATCTACCACCGTAGTTGCCTTCATTATCGAACCCTCTAAGGAAGAAATATCGTATTTTTCTTCTTCTCCTGATTCGTATTTAAGCAAAAGTTCCTGCTTGAGTTCGTCTGCCGACCAATCACCCGTATAAGAAGAGGTAACAGCAGCACCAAAAACAGGCGCGGTTGTAATTTCCGCATCAAATTCGCGGGAAGATTGGATCGTAATGACCACTGTGTTGGAGGCGGTTACATCTACACCGGCTACTTTGACTGCGGTAGATGTCCATTCGCCAACCAATTTGTCATCGAAAGTAGCTTCTTTTTTGCAAGCAACAAAAGAAGTAAGAGAAAGTACAAGCAGACTAAAAATGAATTTTTTCATAACGTAAAGACGTTTTAAAAGTTGAGTAAACGATTTCTGGATTAAGTATCTAAATCGCTTCGTATACTTCGGCTCTGAAGGTTTTGTGTGTGAAAATCTTACTGTGACCATAAATCTATACACAAAACCTAACAACGCTCAGTATAAATGTGTGCAACGAAGCAACGACCTATAAAATGCTTTTGCTGCCCGACCTATTGCCTGTTTAAAGAATTGTAACAGTTGATTAACCTTTCCTTAAAACTTGTAGGCAGTAAGCAGGCTAATTTCTTATCATTATTGCTGTTTTAAGACAAAAACCAATATTCCCACAGCCTTTTTGTTTGGTTTCGTGTTTACAAGACAATATTGGCCTACTTTTGCAGCCGATAGCAATACTATGAGAGATAAGCGTTTGTTTCAACTCTTCCTTTTTTTCGTTTTGGTTCATTGGGCTGCTCATGTACAGGCTCAAGACCGATTTGTACCTCGGCAAATGCTCGTTGCTTTGGCTCCGGGTGCAGCACCTGGTGATTTCCTTCCTCTACAAGAAGGCGGAAATGAAAATAAATGGAAAATTATAAGGAAAGTAACCTCTAATGCGGCCAATATTTGGCTGCTTGAACTGAATACTCCAAATCACGAAGCATTCGATGCGGAACAGTGGTTAAAAAATCAACCTGTTGTGTTAACAACACAATTGAATCATTATGTCCAACAGCGAGATACCGAGCCCACTTTGCCCCCCAATTCACCACTTCAGGAATTAAAACTGGTGTACCCTAATGATCCGTTGTTTGCAACTCAATGGCATATAGAGAATACTGGACAATTGAATGGCACCTCAGGAGTTGATCTTGGGATGATAGATGCTTGGGAAATGACCACAGGAGGTATATCTCCAACTGGCGACACCGTCGTAGTCGCTGTTATTGATGGTGGTATTTGTCCATCTTGTCCCGATTGGGGTAATAATATATGGAAAAATAGTGCAGAAATACCCAATGATGGCCTAGATAACGATGGCAATGGTTTTGTCGATGATTATAAGGGTTGGAATGTCATTGCTCAAAATGACGATATTTTAGGGTATTCTACCGGCCATGGCAGCTCCGTTTCGGGTATTATTGCTGCAAAAGGCAATAATAATATAGGTATTACCGGTATGATGTGGGATACCAAACTGATGTTTGTCGCAGCATTAAATGGCCCTAATACCACAGAAGCAGAAGTGCTTGCAGCATACGACTATGTTTATACTGCAAGAAAAGCATACAACGAATCGCACGGTAAAAATGGCGCATTTGTAGTGGCCGTCAATTGTTCTTTTGGGATTAATTTTGTAATGGCGTATCAGTCGCCCCTTTGGTGCAATATATTGGATCAATTGGGTGAAATAGGTATCCTCACCGTCGGATCTACCGCTAATGGCAACTGGAATGTAGATATTGTAGGTGATATTCCTACCACCTGTCCTAGTGATTACTTAATCAGTGTAACAGGAGTGGACAACAAGGATCAAAAAGCCGCAAATGTTGCTTGGGGCAGTACCTCTGTTGATCTAGGTGCATTTAGCAAAGATATTTACACACTTTTGCCGGGCTCTCCTGCTTACGATTATAGAAGCGGTACTTCTTACGCTGCGCCACAAGTAAGTGGCGCTCTGGGATTATTATATACGGCTGCTTGTAAGAATTTGACGGTATTGGCAAAACAAAACCCAGCCGCTGCGGCACTTTGGGCTAAAAATCTAATGCTTGAATCTGTACTACCAAATGTATCTTTAGACAGTATTACGGTAACCGGAGGCCGACTCAAAGTGGATGATATGCTCCATCATTATCAAGATCAGTGTCAATCTTGTCTTTCGCCTTTTTGGTTATCCATCGATACCATTGGGGCAAATTTTGCTGTATTGAATTGGTTAGAGGGTGCAGCATCTTCGGCTTTGGATTTACGTTGGAAGGATAGTACCGCCATAAATTGGACACATATCTCTAATGTGCAGTCGCCTTATGTGCTACAAGGTCTTAATTACTGTACAACCTATGAATTTGCCATACGAGCGCACTGCGATTCTTCTTTAGTGAGCAATTGGTCACCCAGTAAATCATTCAAAACCGATGGGTGCTGTATTGCACCTTCTATTTCAAGCATTAAATTGGATAGTTTAGGTCGGGTAAGTATATCTTGGAATCCCATTATTGCTGCATTATCCTATACTATAAGGTATAAGAGTAGTACATCCAGCGAGTGGATCTATGTGCAGGATATCAATTCAACAGAACTATTGCTCGAAAACTTGCCGAGTTGCACCTCCTTTTCCGTAGAAATTCAAACAAACTGTGATGGTGGTCCAACGACCTACGCACCTGCCCTACATTTTGACACCAAAGGTTGTGGTGCTTGTTACGATCATATTTACTGCGAAGGAAAATCGGAAAATGCGATGAGTGAATGGATCAAGGAAGTCGCTATCGGTGGTTTTTGGAATAATGCTTCATCCGGTAATCAAGGGTATCAGTTTTTTAGCAGCCAATCTACGCCTTTAAACTTGGTACTAACCCCAAATATGGCCACAACAGCAACTGTAACGCCCGGTTTTATGAGCAGCAGCTACCAAGAAATGTTTCGTATTTACGTGGATTTTAACTTGGATGGTGATTTTGAGGATGCCAATGAATTGGCATTTGATCCGGCATTTTCGCACAATGGTGCAATGACTGCGCCATTTATGACCCCCAATTTTCAAGAGGAAGGCATTACCCGTATGCGTGTGATGATGAAATACAAACCTACAAGTGCTTTAAGTTTGCCCCAGCCTTGTGAGGTGTTTCCTTTTGGGCAAGTAGAAGATTATTGCGTCACTTTATCACTCTTATCAGTGCCTTCGCTAAATGTAGAAGATATTGACGCGCATTCAAGCATAACGATTATGCCCAATCCTTTTTACGACCAAATCACTATCCAGATTGCAAGCCATTCAGAATCCCAAAAGGTTAAATACGAATTATACGATGCGACTGGGCGTATAGTCCGATCTGCGTACAGTGCAACCAATCAAAAGTATATAGAGGTAAACGATGTAGGTAGTTTGCCGCAAGGTATCTATTGGATCAAAATTGCGGTAGAAGGAGCGAATCAGATGCTGTCCAAATTAGTCAAGTGGTAAGTTCATGAGTTATATCAAACTTTTTTTTTAAAATATTATTTGGATAATAACCGAAAATAAGTGTACCTTTGCACTCGCTTTTGAAGAAAATGGGTCTTTTCCATTCTTTTCAATTGATTATCAAACAGTTAGATAAATTTTTATCAAGTTAAGCAAGTATGCCAACTATTAATCAACTGGTCCGCAAAAGTCGCGAGAAGGTAGAGCTGAAGAGCAAAAGCCGTGCGCTGAATTCTTGCCCACAGCGTCGTGGTGTATGTACACGTGTATATACAACTACGCCGAAGAAGCCAAATTCAGCCCTCCGTAAGGTAGCGAAAGTGCGTTTGACCAATTCCATTGAGGTGATTGCATACATTCCGGGTGAAGGCCACAATTTGCAGGAACACTCCATCGTACTTGTACGTGGTGGTCGTGTAAAAGACCTTCCGGGTGTACGTTACACCATCGTTCGCGGCGCGCTGGATACAGCCGGCGTGAACAACCGCAAAAAGAGCCGCTCTAAGTACGGTTCTAAGCGTCCTAAGAAATAATTGAAAGAACGAAGTAGTGCAAATGCTATTTAATATCGTTTGAAACTACACTGCCCAACAATTATTTATTTTTTAACTTAATTATCACTTTTAAAAATGCGTAAGCACAAACCGAAACCTCGAGTATTGGCGCCCGATGCACGTTATAAGGATACGATGGTAACTCGTTTCGTTAATAACTTGATGTGGGACGGCAAGAAGAGCGTTGCTTTTGGTATTTTCTACGATGCTCTAGACCTCGTGAAAAGCCGCACCAACGAGGACGAGTTGCAAGTGTGGAAAAAAGCACTTAACAACGTAATGCCTCAAGTGGAGGTACGCAGCCGCCGTATTGGTGGTGCCACCTTCCAAATCCCGACTGAATTGCCTGCTAACCGTAAAATTGCCATCGGCATGAAATGGTTGATTAAGTACGCCCGCGCCCGCTCCGGTAAAGGCATGGCTGAAAAGTTAGCAGCAGAAGTCGTCGCCGCTTCAAAGGGCGAAGGCAGCGCAGTTAAAAAACGCGAAGATACCCATAAAATGGCTGAAGCAAACCGCGCGTTTGCTAGCTATCGTGGATAAACTATTTTATTCGAGAAGTTGGCTCGTTCAATGACTCGAAGTTCGCAGCCGTCGAAAATTGTCCGGAAAGTGTGTGTTTATCACGCCCTTCACTTGGATGATTTTCGACGGTTTTGCCATTTAAGGTATCATTTTTGCACTCGGTATATGAAGTTAATCCAAATTTTTTAACTTTTTAAAACCTTTTGCCGAAATTTATATTTTATTTGCACCTTTTAGAAACTACTTTACGATACTTTATTGTTTTTAACCGTATAAATATCGTAGCCCCAAGGAATTCTTGAACAAATTATTAATCATTCACTCACTTTTTATTTTTATACAATGGCAAATGATCTAAGGTTTACCCGTAATATCGGTATTGCCGCTCACATTGATGCTGGTAAAACGACCACTACAGAACGCGTTCTGTATTACACAGGCGTAAACCACAAAATTGGCGAGGTACACGAAGGCGCTGCTACCATGGACTGGATGGAGCAAGAGCAAGAACGTGGTATCACCATCACTTCCGCTGCAACTAAATGTCAGTGGTCTGTTGGCGACCAAAAATACGATTTCAATATCATCGACACTCCTGGTCACGTTGACTTTACGGTGGAGGTAAACCGCTCTTTGCGCGTATTGGACGGATTGGTGTTCCTTTTCTCCTCCGTTGATGGCGTTGAACCTCAGTCTGAGACCAACTGGCGCTTGGCTGATAACTATAAAGTACCTCGTATCGCATTTATTAATAAAATGGATCGCGCTGGTTCTGATTTCTTTATGTGCGTTAACGACATGAAGGCGAAATTGGGTGCTAATGCAATTCCATTGCAAGTACCAATCGGTAACGAACATAACTTTATGGGTGTGGTTGACCTTGTTACGAACCAAGCCATCGTTTGGAACGAACACGATCAAGGCATGACCTTTAAGGAAATCGAAATTCCTGCTGATCTTGTTGAAATAGTAGCCGAATACCGCCAAAAATTGGTGGAAGAAGTGGCCGCTTATGACGACAACCTCCTCGAGAAATTCTTCGATGACCCAGATAGCATTACCGTTGACGAAATGCGTGCTGCTATTCGTGCTGCTGTATGCGACATGAAAATGACGCCTGTTATGTGCGGTTCTGCGTTCAAAAACAAAGGTGTTCAAGCGTGCTTGGATGCTGTATGTTACTACCTTCCTTGCCCATTGGACATCGAAGCAGTAAAAGGTACACACCCAGATACGGAAGAGGTATTGAGTCGCGCTCCATCTGTAACAGAGCCATTCACTGCCCTTGCGTTCAAAATTGCTACAGATCCTTTCGTAGGTCGTTTGTGCTTTATACGCGTTTACTCTGGTAGGTTAGATGCTGGTTCTTATGTTTTGAACACTCGTACAGGTGATAAAGAGCGTATCAGCCGTTTGTACCAAATGCACGCCAACAAACAACACCCAATCGACGCTGTTGAAGCAGGTGATATTTGTGCAGCAGTTGGTTTTAAAGATATCCGTACTGGTGATACCCTCTGCGAAGTGGGCAAACCAATCGTTTTGGAGTCTATGGTTTTCCCTGAGCCGGTAATCGGTTTGGCGATTGAGCCAAAAACACAAAAGGATATGGACAAATTGGGTATGTCTTTGAACAAATTGGCCGAAGAAGATCCAACGTTCCGCGTTCGTTTTGACGAAGAAACCAACCAAACCGTTATTAGCGGTATGGGTGAGTTGCACCTCGAAATCATCATTGACCGCCTTCGTCGCGAGTTCAAGGTAGAATGTAATCAAGGCGCACCTCAAGTTAACTATAAAGAGGCTTTGACGAAAACCGTTGAGCACCGCGAGCGTTTGAAAAAGCAATCAGGTGGTTCTGGTCTCTTCGCTGATATGGAGTTTACACTCGGACCAGCAGATGAGGCATTCCTTGAAAGCGATGACTTTAAGAATGGCAAGAAAAAATTGCAATTCGAGTGGGCTATCGTGGGTGGTGCTATCGACAAAAACTATGTAAAACCAATCACTGATGGTTTCACACAGATGATGAACAATGGTATCCTTGCTGGTTACAATATCGACTCAATGAAAGTGCGCGTAACCGATGGTGGTATGCACGCAGTTGACTCTAAGCCGATTGCCTTTGAATTGTGCGCTAAAGAAGGTTTCCGCGCTGCGGCACCGGGCTGTAAGCCACAATTGATGGAGCCGATTATGAAAATCGAAATCATCACACCTGATGAGTATGTAGGTCCAGTAATTGGTGATATGAACCGTCGTCGCGGCCTTCCGAAAGGACAGGAAACACGTATGGGCGGTGCAGTAGCCATCCACGCTGAGGTGCCATTGGCAGAAATGTTTGGTTATGTAACGCAGTTGCGTACCCTTACTTCTGGCCGCGCGGCTTCTACGATGGAATTCTCACACTACGCTCCAGCGCCAGATGCGATTGCTAAAGCAGTAATTGAGAAGGCTAAAGGTTCTGTGAAAGCCTAATTACACAACTAATAAGGTTTTGCAGGTGGCGTAATTTGTTTTATTTCATCTGCTGCGTTTCTTTTTTGAAATACGAATAAATCTTGTTTAAATATTTAAGCCCAACTCGCTGGTGATCAGTGGGTTGGGCTTTTTTGATGGGTGAAATTTTAGTAAAATATTCGGAGAACAGTAATTCGGAAAATTAATTAACGTATTTTATTTGTTAATTTCACTTGACATATTGCTAATAAGTCTTAAATTTGCAAAGTCTTGGCCAAGGCGTTCACTTTTCTTACAGTACCTGCTTTTTTATTATACTACTACAATGTTTTTCAAAAAAATATTCCACATTATATGCGTACACTTATTCATTTTTTTATCCGCACAAGCGCAATCCAAACGCGATCAGAACTGGATTATAGGATATACTTCGGGTCTTCCTGGTATGCCTAGTTCGGGTTATTATGGCGGCATGCAGTTGCGTTTTGAGGATGATAGTGTTCGTATTTATCCCATTGATATTTATTCAGATACTCCTACAGGAGTAGCCAATACTGCCGATGGAGATATCGCGTTCTATACATCAGGTTGCGATATCTATAATGCCCAGTTCAATATAATGGATAATGGCAATGATATAAATAATGGTACTAATGAGTTTTGCACGGATATTAATACTCCTGGCGACTACGTAGTTCGGTCAGGCACAGTTGTACTCCCCATACCCGATCAGGCACACCGCTATATCGTATTGTATCTTGTGCTGAACAAATTTTCAACGGGTTATTCTGTTTTTGATCGTATGATGATGGCCGAGGTAGATATGGAAGCCAATAATGGTTTGGGTAAAGTAATACAAAAAAATGAACTAGCTATTACCGATAGTTTGGTCGATGCGGTATCGGCGGTAA